>JAKBCI010000067.1 GCA_021807965.1 Actinomycetes bacterium | reverse complement strand
GGCGACCCGCACGACGTCGACGCTCACGTTCGGGTCGGTTCCGTGGAGAAACTTGACGGGATTGGTTCTGAGCCCCAACGGTCAGGATCTGTACGTATCGGATCAATCCACCGGTGACATATACCGGATTGATTTGGCCAACAGTGCCATCAGCACCATTTTCACCACGCCTGGTGAGGATTTGCAACAGATGGCGTTCGATGCGTCGGGGAACCTTTTCGTTGTGGACCACGGCGATAACGAGATCGATGAGATCACGGCCACCACCCTTGGCACGTTGACGTCACCGGTGCAGGTGGGTCAGGGTGCCATAGTCGTCGCGAGTTGGGGAAGTACTGCCGGTCACACGGGAATGACCGGTCTGGCCTTTGACAGTGCTGGTGATCTATTCATGAGCGACTACCATTCGGGGACCGGTTACCCCTCAGTGGCCGTCGTTCCAGCTGTTCAATTGAGTCAGGTGGAAGTCAGTGGTAGTCCTGCGACATTCGCCAATGGCCAAATGCTCGACGTGGCTGACGCGTCGACGCCAGCGATCGCGGGTCCCCAACCGTTGGCGGTGGTCGGCGACGTGCTCTACGTGGGCAACTACGACGGAGAAAACATCGTTGCGCTACCCATCAGCGCGCTCGGTCTGCTCCACGTTAACCGGCCCCAAGACGTTGGCGCGACGCGGGTTGGTGCGGCGCTCTCGGTGACGTGGGTTGGGGGAACGGCTCCGTTCCACTGCGTTCTGCTGGAGGGTTTTAACGATCCGACGAGTTACGCCGTGTCGACGTTCACGAAGTCGTGCTCCTTTAACGGTCTCTCGCTGTTTGTGCCGTACGGCGTTGAAGTGATTTCGGGTTGGACGTCGAGCGTCCCGATCTCGGTCGACGCCTTTGCCCCCGCACCGGGACTCACTTGCCTTCGGGGCGGTCACGTTCGCCACTACTACACCGTGGGCTCTCGCTGTCCGCGCGGGTGGCACGCGACGACCACGTAAGTGGTGGGTCTCGCCAACAACGTTGACCTCGAGTCGACCGCGAGGACGCACGGCGACGACTCGCCGTACGCGTGAGCGCTGGTTCACCACTACGGCGTTGGCCACGGGCTGGCGAGCGTCTGTCTCGATTGGGCTCGGGGCCAGCTGGTGAAGGCGACTCGCCCTCGCAACGCACGCAGTCACGAGACCACCATGCGCCGAATCATCGTTCGTGTGGGACGTGTCTGGCGCGGGTGCGCAACGGATTTCTCGTTTCGCGTAGCGACTGAGTTGACGCGATCGCGTCCTAACGAGGTCCTAGACTCGTGCCATCGACTCGGTCATCGTCTTCATCGCGAAGTACTTTCTCCTGCTCAGCGTCGCGGGCGTCGCCGTCTACTGGCTGCTCGCCCCACGGGTCACGAAGTTCCCCCTGGCCTGGCAACTGGTGGTCGGTGGGCTGATTGCCCTCGGCCTCGCTCGTCTCGGCGGCCACTTCTACTACGACACGCGACCCTTCGTGCGCGAGCACATCAAGCCGCTCTTCGCGCACGCGCCCGATAACGGCTTTCCCTCGGACCACGCGCTTCTGACGTCATTTCTCGGTTTCACGCTGTGGCGGTATTCGAAAGCCGTTGGGGCACTGCTGCTCGCCAACGCGGTGCTGGTGAGTTGGGCCCGAGTCGCGGCCCACGTCCACAGCCCCATCGACATCGTGGGATCCTTCGTCTTTGCGCTAGTGGGCACGTTGGTCGCCGCGTGGATCGATCAGCGACTGCAACGCGGGCGACACGCGCTGCCACGTCACTGATCAGTGGCTGGCGAGTGTCGCGAGCAGCTGCTTGGCGAGTGGGCTGAGTTCACGGCGCACTTTCCAGACGGCGCGGATCGACCTCGATAGGCGCAGCTCGCTGGCCTCGACCACCATCAGGCGGCGATCGGCTAGCTCATCCACGACGGCGAGTCGGCTCAGCACCGCGGGACCGAGTCCCGAGGTCACGGCGGCCTTGATGGCCGTCGTTGACGCCAGCTCGACCGCGACGCTCGGGACGAGACCGTGTCGCGCGAGCGCCGAGACGAGCACCTGACGAGTACCCGAGCCGGGCTCGCGGCTGACCAGGGGCGTGGCGGCGAGCATGGCGGGGCTGAGGGGGCTTCGTCGACGGGCCCACGGGTGACTCGGCGCGACCACGACCACGAGTTCGTCGCGGTAGACCGTGCGACCCTGCAGGCCGTGAGGCAGGTTCGGGCCCTCGACGAAGCCCAGATCAACCTCGTCGCGCGCGAAGAGGGCGGTCACCTCATCGGAGTTCGCCATGCGCAGCGACACGGCAGCGGGAACCGGTGCGTTGTAGAGGGGCGCGAGCCAGGTCGGCAGCAGGTACTCAGCGACGGTCAGACTGGCCGCGATGCGCAGCTGGGAGTCGTGATCGAGACGTAGCGCCCGACTCGAGCTCGCGAGGGTGCGCATGGCGGCGAGAACCTTATCGGCCCAGCCGACGACGGCGAGCCCGGCGGGGGTGAGGGTGGCGCCGGTGGTGTGGCGATCGACGAGACGCAGGCCGAGCGTGGATTCGAGCTCGCGGATGCGCACGCTCGCCGCGGGCTGGCTGACGTGGTGGCGCAGCGCGGCCTGGCGGATCGAGCCGGTCTCGGCCACGCTCACCAGCAGGTCCAGCGCGACGAGGTCGGGCCAGCGCTCGGTAGTCATAAGCGTTGATTATAACGAGGCACCAGAATCCTGCCGCGGGGGCGACTGCCACACCCCCAGACTGGGACGAGGAGGTAGCCATGACCATCGAGCCCACCGAGACTGAGCGTGTCGTCCGCGAGGCGACCGAGAACGAGTCGACGCCCGCCGCCATTCGCGGCACCGGCGTCGCCCGCGTCGCCCCGGGACTCGCGCTCGCGAGCGTCATTGGGGTCACCGCGACACTCGTCGCTCACGCCGCGCCGGTGGTGGGCGCACCGGTGATCGCCATCGTGATCGGCATCGTCGTCGCGCTCGTTCGCCCGGCGAGCGATCGCGTGAAGCCCGGCCTGCACGTGGCGAGCAAGCGGGTGTTGCAGGCGTCGATCATCCTGCTCGGCACGGGGCTCTCACTGCACCAGGTCGCCTCGACGGGGATCTCGTCGCTACCGGTGCTGCTCGGCACGCTCACCATCGCGCTGGTCGCGGCGTGGCTGATCGGGCGCTGGCTCGGAGTCGTCGGCGACGTGCGAACGCTGATCGGCGTCGGCACGGCGATCTGCGGCGCCTCGGCCATCGCCGCGACCGACGCCGTGATCGACGCGCCCGAGCGCGACGTGGCCTACGCGGTCGCGACGATCTTCACGTTCAACGTGGTGGCGGTACTGACCTTCCCGCTGATGGGCCACGCGCTGCACCTCTCCCAGCACTCCTTCGGCCTGCTCGCGGGGACCGCGATCAACGACGTCTCGTCGGTCGTGGCCGCCGCCACGGTCTACGGCCACGCGGCCTCGTCGTACGCGATCATCGTGAAGCTCTCACGAACCCTCATGATCATCCCCATCGCGCTCGCGCTCGCCTTCTGGCGCACGCGGGCCGAAGAGAAGCGCGAAGTGGCCGACGGCATCGCGGTGACCCGGGCCCGACTCGTGAAGATCTTCCCGTGGTTCATCGTATGGTTCGTCGGCGCCGTGGTGCTGAACAGCGTCGAGGCAATACCGGCGGCGCTCAGCCACGACCTTGGCAACCTCGCCCAGGTGTTCATCGCGATCGCGCTCGCCGCCATCGGCCTCTCGACGCGGTTGCGCGATATCCGCCGCGCGGGTTTTCGACCGCTCGCCCTGGGCGCGAGCCTCTGGGTGGTGGTCACCCTCGCGAGTCTCGCGCTGCAGGCGCTGACGGGTCAGGGGTAGCGGTCACGCTCGCCAACGAGGCAACGCCGGATCGTCGATATCGCAACGATACGTCGGTGCACCAACGCTGCGATGCGCAGTGCCGTGACGATCGGGACCGCAGCGCGCGTCCATGAGGATGCGGGTCCCCGGCGCGACAGCTAGTTCGACGTGCGCCGCTGACCGCTCGGTGACCGTGATGACGTATGTCGACCTCGACCCCTTGGGTCTTGTGCCGGCCGTCGATGGGGCGAACGACTCGTCCCGCGCAGTTCGAGGTCAACGCAGCGAGCGCGTCGGCGCCGCTACGCCGTCGCGGTCGACGCCGCGGCGCACCCGGCGAGCTTCACGTCTCGTTCGATTTGGCTGCGATGGAGTTCGCGATTCGTCCCTGCGGCACTCTCAGCGTAGGGACGTTTCGCTCGTTCAGTGTCAAGGATCGCCGTCACGCAACGGTGGAAGTTGGCTGTTCCGCGGTCGGGCCTAGTACCACGCCCGGCTACATCGGCGAGTAGAACTGGCGCGTGGGAACCGCCGTGCCTCTGGGCGGAAGGGTGGTGCTCACCGTGTCACGGTACGCGCTGCACGACGGGCCCGACGGCGTGGCGTACTGGCGTGACGTCGATCCAGTGCGCCGCGTGGCGGCCGTCGTGATGCTTCGTCAGCGCGTAATTGAAGGCGGTAATAGATCTCAACCCCGACTTCAACGAGTTTGTCACATCGTTCGTCGAAAACGGCGTCCGGTTCCTCCTCGTCGGGAGTTTCGCGCTGGCCGCACACGGGCTGTCGCGCTACACCGGTGACCTCGACGCGTGGGTTTGGACCGACGGCGACAACGCTCGACGAATCGTGACGGCCCTCTCCGCGTTGGGCTTTGGATCACTCGGTCTCACGGTGGCCGACTTCGCCGGCCCCGACGTGGTCGGTCAACTCGGCTACCCACCCTTTCGCATTGACGTCCTGACGTCGATCGACGGCGTCACCGTCGCCGACGCGTGGCCCCGCCCGGATGATTCTCACCATCGACGGCCGCGACGTGCCCTGTATCGGTCGTGACGACCTGCTCGCGACCACGCGGGCGGCCGACCGCCCCCGGGACCGCGCCGACGTCGCTCGACTCGACGCGGCCAGGGTCGACGAACTCTAAACACTGAGCGGTGGGTCGGTCGGTCCGGTCGGCGGCGCCAGCCGTCGATCCCCAAACCGTCGTGATAGGTCGCGACCGAACGAGGCATGACGCCAGGGCAGTAGCGTACGCGACGTGAGCCATCCCCTTCGCGTCGTCACTCTCTGCACGGGCAACGTGGCGCGCTCGGTGATGCTCGCCGCCATGCTCGAGACGCTCGGACCCGAGTACGGCTGCGCTATCGAGGTTCGCAGCGCCGGCACGCACGTCGTCGAGGGATCCGCGGTCAGCGCGCGCACGCGCGACGCGCTCGATCACCTCGATGAGTTCGGTCCGGTCTCCCTGAACGGGCACCGCAGCCACCAGCTCGACCTCGCGGACCTCGAGTGGGGTGACGTGGTGCTCGCCCTCGAGGCCGACCACGTTCGGTACGTGGACCGCGCGTACCCCGCGTTTGCGCTCTCGTGCTGCTCGCTCGCCCAGTTCGTGCGCGAGGCCCCGCTCGACGCGCCGTTCTCGACCCAGGTGGCGGTCGTCGCCGCACTCGAGCCCGACGCCGCCTTCGACGTCGTCGATCCGGCGGGGGGCGACCAGCACGCCTACGATCGGTGCGCCGAGCACCTGTTGGCGCTCGCCCACGCGTGGTTCACCGTCGTGTCGGCCCCCTGACGGGTTCGTCCATTCACCAGTGAGGCCGTGGTGAACGAGGGCTCGAACTGTCTCCTTCGCCAGCACCGTGCGATGGCCAGTGGGCGGCTCAATGAGCCGCGAAACGCCGTGCCACCACGGCGAAGGGCCTTGTTGGCTCCCACGCCATGTCCGAGTAGGTCGCCCCACGGCGCGGGTCGGGTAGGGCCCTCACAAGGGTTATCGAATCCATGTCGAGGTCGTAGCGTGGTTATCGTTGGTCACGTATTGAGGTGTCGAGCGGGTCGCGATGAGGGCACTGGCGAAGCCGACGCCCCCGAGTTCGTCGAGCGACTCGCCCGACGAACGGGCCCGCGTAGCCTCGTCACGTTCGTAGATCCCATTGAGGCGTGGCCGAAAGCACCGGCCAATCACCGGTCGGGTGTGCAGATACAGACGGGTGGTGTCGGTGACGCCGAAGCCGAGGGTGCCACTGCTCTCGGCGCCGCGGTACGTGCGAATCTCGAACTCGGTCGCTATCACGGGCTTGCCGACTCGAACGAAGGGTTCGAGCATCGATACGTAGCGGTTCGCGGTTCGAGCGTCACCGCTTCGAGCCAACTGCTCCTTGACTGTTCAGGGATCGCTGGCGCCGCGTTGGTACTCGACGTGGCGGGGCGACCAGTACCCTCCCCGTATCCCGATGTCGCGCTCGACACGATGAACGAAGGCGTCCCACGACTCAGTTTCGAGCCGACCGATCGTGTAGCGGGTGTGGTCCATCGCTTACATTGTGCACTGACAGTTGGCCGGCGCGCAGCTGTCTCGAGTTCGCGTAGACCGCGTGGGCGCGGTCAGCGTTGATAGCGGCGTTGACGGGCGGACTGAGGCAATTTTTCACCTGATGCAAAGCAGTGCGCGTGGGTCCGAACAGAGTCCCGTCACTGCCACGCTTACGATTCGGACGCGATGATGTGTCTGCGGGTTCGAACCCGCTACCTCACCGGTACGAGATAGCGACGTCGTCAAGCGGGAGCGACGCGTAGGCCTGCGGAGAGTACGCCGTCTCTGAGCCGGTGGTCCCATGCGGTCACCACGAGATCCGGGAGCTCGATGGCCAGCGCACTGGCCAGATGAACAGCGTCGGCTCCTCGGAGAGAGTACACGCTCGCCAGATCGCCGGCGTGACGCTCGACTGCGGCGGTGAGTTCAACTGGTTGGATCGCTGTCCAGAACAGATCCCAGTCTCGCTGAACTTTCCTCAAAGAACGAGTGTCGATTCGGTGATCTCGCGCGCCGGCGGCGAGCGCGGAGCAAACCTCTGGGTACGAAAGGCGGCTCGACAGGGCACTGTCGCACCCATCCCAGAGAGTGGCGGCGAGGTCGCTGCCTTCTTCATCGACGACGAGCTTTACCAGAGCGCTGGCGTCGACGTAGACCAGTGTCACTCGCGGTTACTGGCGCTGTTCAGTGATGAGGTCGGCTACCGAGGCGGTGCTTCGAACACGTCGGTGAGTAGTTGCTAGTGGTCGCGATGTACGGTCAACTCGACCAATGACACCTGCGGCGGTGAGTCGTTCCAGCAGCGGAGCGGCATCCACGCCACGAAGACGAGTAACTGGAACACCGCGATCGGTGACGAGAATCTCCTCGCCGGAGCTGGCGCGATTGACCCATTCGCTGAGGTGGGCTTTCAGGTTGCTCACGGTGACGTCCATGCCTCTGGCGTACAGCGCAACAGCATCCATTTGTACATTGGGGCGCTGAACGTTAGTGGATCATGCCCAATTGCTATGGCGTGAGGCGTGGTTCCTTTCGTGTGATCGAAGGTCCACGCCAAGGCGGTCGAGTTCTGACCACTCTATGGCTCGATCCGCTTGATGCGGCTGACTCGGTCATTCGAACGATCGAATGATGCAACCGTCGTAACGCCTGTCGATTCGACGGACGCGATGAGCTACGCCTTAGCTAAATCAAGACGGTCGTCTTCGCAGATCTCATCGGCCCGAAGTAGGGGAGGTGTCGACGACGCTGACCGATTCCATCACGAGGAGTGCCCGCAGGGCTTCGCCGATCTCTGCTCGCCTAACCTCGTAGCAGGACCCAAGAACGTCGATTGTCTCAGCGACGATGAGATCGGCCGCCAGAAGGTCAGATTCTTTCCGAAGATAGGCCGTCGCTCGAGCCGCCATCTTTGGAGGGTCACCGATCCGACGACGGATGAGGACGTTCGTGTCGACAAAGGCGCTCACGAATGCCTGGACTTTCTGCTCGCGCGTGCTCGTGATCACGCGGTCCCAGGCCACGTTCATCTTTGAGGCAAGGATGTGAAGTTTGCCCGCCAGTTGAAGAAAATCGAGTGTGCGAGCACTGTCAGTGTCCTCCGTCAGCGCGATCGCCACCTCGCTGGGCAGACTGGGTCGGTGCCCGTGCGGTGGATGGTCCGCGACCCGTGGGTGCACGTCAGGGTGAAGACCGGTGCGGCGGCGAAGCCGACGGTCGGGGCGGAC
>JAKBCI010000066.1 GCA_021807965.1 Actinomycetes bacterium | reverse complement strand
TTGTTCGATGCCGCCCCCGTGCACGACGAGGAGCACACGCTCGCCCGGGGGCGTGTCGGCCAGGCGCGCGAACGTCGCGACGCAGCGCTCGTAGAAGTCGAGCCACGACTCGCCGCCGGGGGCGATCGGCTGGGCCGGGTCATGATCCCAGTCGGGCCCGCCGTAACGGGTGACCAGCTCCTCCCACGTCATACCGTCAGCGTCACCGGGATGCAGCTCGCACAGGTCACAGTCCTTGGTGACTACGAGCCCGGGCGCCAGTCCGCGCGCGAGCAGCGCGGCCGTTTCGATCGCCCGCGGCAAGATGGAGGTGTAGAGCGCGACGACGTCGTCGAGCTCGCGCGTCCGCTCGAGGCGGTCGGCGAGCGCCGCCACCTCGGCTCGCCCGCGACTCGTGAGCCCGCGGCAGCCCCGTGGCCCCCCCACGCGGCCTTCAACGTTGCACGTCGCCTCGCCGTGTCGCACGAAGACGAGGCGGGTGCCACTCGGCCGCTCGCCGAGTGTTCGAAAGCCCGACGGTGGCTCGATGGTCCACGCGCTCACCCCAAATCTCCAACGAAGGCTTCGAGTTGGCGCAGCGTGCGACACTCCACGACGCGATCGCAGTACGGCGCGTACTGGTCAATGATCGAGTCACCGCTGTTCCAGTAGCTGACCGGTTCGGGATTAAGCCAGTAGACGTGGCGCGCCCGGACGCCTAAGTCGGCGACGACCTCGGCGTGCGCCTGGTGGTAATTGTTGCGTCCGTCCCCCAGGATCAGCACCGTGGTGCGTCGATTGACGTCCCGAGCGAAACGTTCGTGAAAAGAAAGAAGCGCCCGGCCATAGTCCGAGTGGCCGTCGAACGCAACGACGTCCGCTTCCGCGTTGATCCGCGCCACCGCCAGCGCCGGATCGTCAACCCCGTCGAAGTACTCAGTAACTTCGTCGAGTCCGTCGACGAAGACGAAGCTGCGCACCTTGGAGAACTGCGAGCTGATCGCGTGCACGAGGTGAAGGGTGAACCGCGCGAACGAGGCGACCGATCCCGACACGTCGGCGATCACGACAATTTCCGGCTTCGCCGGCCGCGGGGGTTTGAAGCGAAGCTCCAACGGGACCCCGCCCGTTGAGAGGCTCCGGCGAACGGTATGGCGCAGGTCGACCGGACCCCGGCGACGGCGACGACGGCGTCGGGCCAGTCGCGTAGCCAGCTTGCGACTGAGGGGCCGAAGGGCGCGTTCGAGCTGCGCGAGCTCGTCGCGGTTGGCGTGCATCACGTCGACGTCCTCGGGCAGCGGCTTGCGGACTGACTTCGCGAGGGCCGCCGCGCCTCGGTCATCGACGAGTCGTTCGCGGATGGCGCGCTCAATTTCGCGCTTGAGCACGTCGATGCGTGCGCGAGCGTCGTCGCGGGCGAGTCGGCCCAACAACTCGTCACCGCCGGCACCGTGATCGTCGATCAGCCGCTCTTCGAGCTGGTCGAGTTGGAGGCTGCGCAGTGTGCGGTAGAGGTAGTACGTGCCCCCGACGGGCCGACCCGGCTCGAACCCGGCGTACCGACTCACCGCCGCCCGCGCGCCGCGCACGAGAGCCGACTGGTCGCCGTCACGAAGGGCGCGAAACAGGAGGTCGGCGAGCTGCTCGGCACTCAGCCCCTTGGCACCACCACCCTCGCCCGTTGACTGACCCGACGCGCTGGCCGCCGAATCGGCGGCGTCGGTGCTCGCCTCGCCCCCCGCGTCGGGTTGCTCAAAGCCGCGCGTGGCAAAAAAGACGTCGAAGGCCGTATAGAAGACGGGCAGGTGGTCGCCGTCTTTCACTAACGTCGCTGCGAGCGCGTCACGTACTTCCACGCGAACGCCCAGGTCGATGGCTTCTAGGGCCCGAACCGCGTCGAGGTGCTCGGTCATCGATACCGGCAAGCCGGCGGCACGCAGTTCGCCGACGAAGGCCGCGAGAACGCTAAGCAAGGCTGGTGGGACGAACGAGCAGCTCTTTAGTCGCTCGCTCGATGTCCGTTTGGTACTTGAGCAGCACGGGCAGGGTGTTCGCGAGATCCTCCGCCCCAATCTCCTCTCGGCCCAGGATGACCAGCGTGCGCGCCCAGTCGAGCGTCTCGGACACCGACGGCGACTTCTTCAGGTCGAGCGTCCGCAGGGATCGCACCACTTCGGCTATCTGCTCGGCCAGTGACGTCGCGATGCCGGGGACCCGCGCCAGGATGATGTCACGCTCTCGAGCGACGTCGGGGTAGCCGATGAAGAGATAGAGGCAACGCCGCTTCAGCGCCTCGGATAGTTCGCGCGTGTTGTTGGAAGTCAAAAACACCAGTGGGATCTGCTGCGCGCGAACGGTACCCAACTCAGGAATCGAGACCTGGTACTCCGAGAGAATCTCGAGCAACAGCGCCTCGGTCTCCAGTTCGACGCGATCGACCTCGTCGACGAGCAAGACGACCGGATCGGTCGCCGAAATCGCTTCGAGCAGCGGGCGCGTGAGCAGGAACTCGTCAGAGAAAATGTCCTCCTCGAGCTCGTCCCACGACTCGCTCGGCTCGCCCTCGGGGCGCCCGGCCTGAATTCGCAGCAACTGCTTTCGATAGTTCCACTCGTAGAGCGCCTTCGACTCGTCGAGACCCTCGTAGCACTGGAGGCGCACCAGGCGAGCCTCGACCGCGTCGGCCACGGCCTGGGCGAGGGCGGTCTTGCCGGTGCCAGCGGGACCTTCGACGAGCACGGGCTTGGCCAATCGATCCGCGAGGAAGACCGTCGACGCGATGGCGTCATCGCATAGGTACTCGCGTTCGGCCAGTCGGCGGCGAACGTCGGCGGTCGACGAGAAGTTCACCGGCGGCAGGTCAACCAACCCGAGGCGTGTCGCCAGCTCCTGGCGTGGATCGAGTGAGCTCATCTGATCTGTCCCTCTCCACGCACCACCCATTTGAGGCACGTCAACTCACGAAGTCCCATCGGCCCACGCGCGTGTAGCTTCTGCGTCGAGATGCCAACCTCGCCGCCCAACCCGAGCTCGCCACCGTCGATGAACCTCGTCGACGCGTTGACGAGGACCGCGGCGGCGTCAACGCGACGCACCCACTCGTCAGCGTTGCGAACATTCGTGGTGAGAATCGCCTCACTGTGGCCGGTGCCGAAGCGCGCCACGTGGTCGATCGCCTCGTCGAGCGAATCAACCACCTTCAGCGCCAAGACGAGATCCAGGAACTCCCTCGCGAAATCGTCGTCGGTCGCGCGACGCGCCTCGGGCAAGACATCGCCTGCGCGCTCGTCTACGCGCAGCTCCACCGTGGCCAAGCGACGCGCGAGCAACGGCAGGAACCGCTCGGCAATCGCGTGGTGCACGAGCACGGTCTCGACAGCGTTGCAGACCCCTGGTCGCGAGGTCTTGGCGTTGTCGACGATGTCGAGCGCACTGTCGAGGTCGGCGGACTCGTCCACGAAGATATGGCAGTTACCGTCACCGTCGAGCACGTACGGCACGCGAGCGTGCTCGCGCATCGCGGCGATCAGGCTCGGTCCACCCCGCGGAATCAGGCAGTCCACAACACCCGTGAGTTGCATGAACTCGATCACCGTCTCGTGCGACTGGTCTTCGACGATGGCCACCGCGTCGGCCGGCAATCCAGCTCTCACCAGGGCCCGACGCCAGCAGTCGACGAGAAACCGGTTGCTCCGCCACGCCGACGCCGAGCCGCGCAGATACGCGGCGTTTCCGCTGCGAACACAGAGTCCGGCCACGTCGCTAGTGACGTTCGGGCGATTCTCGTAGACGACGCCGACGACGCCGAGTGGGACGCGCACCCGCTCCACGCGCAGACCGTTGGGCCGAACGTCACGATCAACGATCTCGGCGAGGGGATCGGGCGCCTCGGCTACGTCGCACAGGGTCTGGACCATCGCGTCGATCCGCGCGTCGCTCAACGTCAGTCGATCGAGCCCCGATCCGGCGTCACCGTAGTCCGCCACGTCGAGCGCATTCACCCTCAGCAACTCGTCGCGCCGGGTCGACAGATCCCGCGCCACGTCGAGCAAGACGTCCCGTCGGACCGCGTCGCTAGTCCGGGCGAGCTCGCGAGCCGCACGCCGCACGCCAGCGCCCTGGTGCTCGAGAGTTGACGAAGCCATCTACTAAGCGTAACGGAGACTACGGACGGCGCAGTAAAACGAGATCGTCACGGTGCACGACGACGTCGTCGCTCTCGGCGAACGCGTCGGCGCCAACGCGAACCAGACCCTTGGCCACCACGTCGTGGTCGGGGCCGACGATGTCTACGGCGTCACCTTCGGCGAAGTTACCTCGGTGTTCAACGACGCCGACTCGCAGCAGACTTCGACCGTGGTGCTCGAGCGCCTGCAACGCACCTTGATTGATCACGAGCGACCCCCGACTCGCGACCGCGAAGGCGATCCAGGCCTTGCGCGCGGAGAGCCGTTCGGCACGGGCTAGAAACGTGGTCCCGCCGCCGGACTCGAGCGCACGGCGAACTGGGTGATCGACCCTCGCCGGGGCGATCACGGTCGTGACCCCCGACCACGTAGCCATGCGCGCCGCCGCCAGCTTTGACGACATGCCGCCGCTACCCACCCCCGAGCGGCTCTCCCCAGCGAGCCCTTCGATCGACGGATCAATCGAGCGCACCTCGTCAATCAAGGTCGCCGAAGGATCGAGCCGCGGGTCAGCGGTGAGCAGACCTGCGGTGTCAGTCAAGAGCACTAGGTGGGTCGCCGCTATCAGATTCGCCACCAGCGCCGCCAGCCGATCATTGTCACCGAAGCGGATCTCCTCGTCGGCGACGGCGTCGTTCTCGTTGACGATCGCCACCACATTCAACTCGCGGAGCGCCTCGAGGGTTCCGCGCGCGTGCAAGTACTGTCCGCGATGCGAGAAGTCGAGCGGGGCGAGCAGCACCTGTCCGACGACGGCGCCCGCTTCGGTAAATGCGTTGCGCCACGCGTGCATGAGCAGTGGCTGACCGACCGCCGACACGGCTTGCAGGGTTACCGCGTCGTTCGGCCGGCGACGGCCGTTGCCGACATCGGCCCAACCCGCCGTGATCGCACCCGAGGTCACGACAACGACGGACCAACCATCCTCGCGAAGGGCCACCACGTCGGCCGCCACCTTGACGAGCGACTCGTAGTCGACCTTCCCGTCTACGGTCGTGACCGACGACGTTCCGATCTTGACGACGACGCTACGAGTCGTCATCGTCATCTAGTCGACCGTGGCGCGCGAGTCGCTCACGTCTCGTCGCCCGGTGGTGGCTTCCGCGATCCAGTCCGGCACCGACGGCGTCACGCCACCACTCAAAACTGAGCGGCCCGACCCGAACGACGTCGCCGTCGACCACACCCGCTCGCACGAGCAACCGATCTACGCCTATGGCCCGCAGCCGCTTCACGATCTCGGCGAGCGCCTCGTCGTCGGTCAAATCCTGGAATCGAACGGCCCGCGTCGCAGCACGGCCGAGTACCGTCCACGCGTGGGGTCCGTCACCCACGACGCGCAGGTCGTCGACGACCGGAGCGTGGACCACGACGTCGTGGGACGACTCCGCCGCGGCCTGACGTCGCGCCGCGCTCACTAGCTCCGCGAGACGATCTACCAATCCGGCTACGCCGTCGCCGGTGGCGGCCGATATCGAAACTGCGTCGGGAACGTTGAGCTCGTCACTCGCCACGTCGGACTTCGAGCCCACGAGCACCCGGGGACGCTCCAGTAGATCGGCTCGGTATTCGCCCAATTCGCCCAACAGAACCGCGAGTTGCTGGTGCGGCGAGAGTACCGCGTTGGGCGAGCGGTCGAGCAGTACGCAGAGCACCTTGGCGTACTCCACGTGGCGCAGAAAGTCGTGTCCCAGTCCGCGACCGTGAGCCGCACCCTCGATCAAGCCGGGTATGTCGGCCATCACAAACTCCGTCGCGTCGCCGGGTCGAGATGATCGCCGCCCAACTCGCACCACGCCGAGGTTCGGCACGAGCGTCGTAAAGGGGTAGTCGGCGATCTTCGGCCGCGCGGCCGACACCCGAGCGATGAGGGTCGACTTGCCAACGTTGGGAAAGCCAATGAGCGCAACGTCGGCGCGTAGCTTCAACTCAAGGTCATACCAGAACTCTTCGCCGAGTTCGCCCTGCTCGGCGAAGGCGGGCGCCCGCCGCCGATTCGACAGGAACCTCGCGTTGCCCGCGCCACCGAGTCCGCCTTCAGCGGCCCGCCAGCGGTCACCCGGGCCCGCGAGGTCGACGAGCACCGCACCGTCACGGTCGTGCACCACGGTACCAACCGGCACGGCAACGTCGAGATCCTGGCCTCGCGATCCGTGCTGGCGCTTGGACGTGCCGTGGGCGCCGTCCGTGGCTCGGCGAAAGGGGTGATCACGAAAGCCGAGCAGCGAAGCCTGATTCGGATCCGCGACCAGCCACACGTCACCGCCGCGACCGCCGTCGCCGCCGTCGGGACCGCCCTTGGCCACGTGGGCCTCGCGACGGAAACTCACGCAACCCGCACCACCGTCGCCGGCCTTGGCGTGCAGCTGAGCGGAATCGACGAACGCGGACACCCACTAATCCTACGAGCCCCCGACGCGGTCTAGCCGAGTAGGGCGGCGAGCGCCTCGTCGAAGACGCGCTGGTGCGTCGCGACGTCGGACTCGGTTGTCGCCGGACACATCAGCGCCATGTTGTGAAACGGCGTCAGCAGCACGCCACGGTTAACACCGTAGAGGTGCAGAAAGTCTTCGAGCTCTGGGTCGGCGCTCGCGGCCGACGTTCCGCCGTTCATCGGCGCGGGCCGAGCGAATCGGTACTCACAGCGCGCACCAAGTTGACTCACCGACCACGGGAGGTCACATTCGTCGATCGTCGCGCGCACGCCCTCGGCGAAGGTCGTGGCCAGACGCTCCATGGGCGCGAACGCCTCGTCGGTAAGGACTTCGCCGAGTACCGCGCGCATTGCGGCCAGGCTCAGCGGATTCCCGGCCAACGTCCCACCCACGCCGCCAACGTCGTTGAGGTCCGCCGGAGCGTCGCCCGTCGCCACCGCGGCCAGCACCCGGTCGGCCAACGCCGACGTCAAGCCGTACGCGCCACAGGGCACGCCGCCGCCGAGCGACTTACCGATCGTCACCGCGTCGGGGCGAAGGCCGAACCGCCGCGTTGCGCCGCCGGGGCCGGCCGAAAACGTGTGCGTCTCGTCCAGGATCAGCAAGGTGCCGGCCTGGTCGCACAGGGCACGAACGCCCTCGAAGAATCCTGGCTGCGCGAGGACGATACCGATATTGGTCATCGCGGGCTCACTCAACACCGCCGCCACGTCGCCGGCGGCGAGTTCGCGCTCCAGCGCCACGAGGTCATTGAACTCGACGACCCGAGTCGTGTTCACGGGATCCACGGCCGGTGCGACGTTCCCGGGACGCGAGACCGCGCGGCCCTCGTGATCGAGAATGACGAACGTCTCGTCCACCGTTCCGTGATACGAATACGAGAAGACCAGCACCTTGGGTCGTCGGGTCACGAGACGCGCCAGGCGCAGTAGCCACCGATTGGCGTCAGTGGCGGACAGCGCGAAGGACCACTGAGCCATGCCGAATCGGCGCGCTAACTCGGCCGCCACCCATTCGGCGTCCTCGGTAGGCAACATGGTGGTCACCCCACCGTCAACGGCGAGTCGCTGATGAACCGCTCGCACGAGGGCCTCGGGCGAGTGGCCCGCCATCGCACCGGTGTCCCCGAGGGCGAAGTCAACTAGTTCGTGGCCGTCCAAATCGGTGATCGTGGCCCCGTGGGCCCGCGCGAAGCCCAGCGGGAAGCCACCGGCCCACTTGCTCATCCAGGTCATCGGCACCCGGCCAAAGAGGTGCGACGCGTCGTTGTACAGACGCCGAGACCGCGGGTGCTCGCGTACGTACCGCTCAGCTTCTTCCGCTGCGAGGGCGCGTAAACGATCTCGGTCGATTCTCTGCATTGCCCCATCGTAGAGGGCCCCTGAGGGCGCCACGGGTAGCGCCGGGGACAGTAACACCGGCTTCACCAGGCATTTCTATTGCGCGCCCGAGGCCGTCACCGGGAAAACTTATGGAAAATCCCGTAATTTCAGGCATTCTTCGATAAAGATGGCTCCGGTTACTGGGAATC
>JAKBCI010000065.1 GCA_021807965.1 Actinomycetes bacterium | reverse complement strand
CCACCCGGACTTCGTGACGCCCGAGACGAAGCGCAACGAGGCCTACGCCTTCATCAAGGGTGGTTTGCGCGACATCTCCATCACCCGCACGTCGATCACTTGGGGGGTGCCGGTGCCCTGGGAC
Organism: Actinomycetes bacterium; assembly: GCA_021807965.1. The sequence continues at coordinate 8,026 of JAKBCI010000065.1, read as the reverse complement.
GAGCGCCACGTCTTCTACGTCTGGTACGACGCGCTGATCAACTACCTCACGGCGCTCGACTACGGCCGCTCGGACGATCGGGTTGCCCACTGGTGGCCGTCGTCGCATCACCTGATCGGCAAGGAGATCATCCGCTTTCACTGCGTCTGGTGGCCCGCGATGTGCATGGCGGCCGGACTCGAACCACCCCACCACGTGCAGGTCCACGGATGGCTGCTCGTGGGCGGGCAGAAGCTGTCCAAGACCATGGCCGCGCAGGGAACGGTACGGCTGACCGACATTGCGCCAGCGGTGTTGACCGAAGAGTTCGGTGTTGACGCGTTGCGGTATTACTTGCTGCGCGAGACCGCGCTCGGCAACGACGGCGAGTTCTCCTACGAAGGAATCACCCAGCGCTACAACACGGACCTGGCCAATAACCTCGGGAACCTGATGGCTCGGGTGGCTACGGTTGTCGCGTCCAAGTGTGCGGGCGTCGGTCCGACGCCCGCGCCCGACTCGGCGCTGCGCGCCGACGCGGAGCTGGCGATCGATTCGTCGAGTCAGGCGTGGGAGCGATTCGCTCCGCACGCCGCGCTCGAAGCCACGTGGTCACTCATCGGGGCGACCAACGCCTACCTCGAGCGCCACGCGCCGTGGAAGTTGGCGCCCGGCGCCGACGTCGAGCGCGTGCTCGGTGACGCCCTCGAGGCTCTGCGCATCGTGGCGATCCTTTCGTCACCGGCGATGCCCGGCGTCGCGCGCGAGCTATGGCGTCGACTCGGTCTCGCGGGCGCGCCCACCGATGTGCTGGCGAGCGAGAGCTTGCGTTGGGGTCTGTACGCGGGCGGTCGCGTCGACCGGGCGACGCCGCTGTTCCCGCGAATTGTCGAGGATCGATGAGCGGCTGGACTGACGCCCACTGCCATTTGCAGGATCAGTTCGTGGGGGACTCGAGCACCGCCCGACGCATCGATGCGGTGCTCGAACGAGCGAGCGCCGCTGGCGTTGACCGGGTGGTCGTGGTTGGCACCGACGCTCATACGTCGGCCCAAGCGTTGGCGCTGACCGACCTTCTCGGTCCCGTAGCGATCTTCGCCGCGGTCGGGCTGCATCCCCACGAAGCCAGTCACGATCTCGCTCCCGTCGAAGCGCTCGCCCGTTCGGGCCACCATCGTCTGGTTGGGATTGGCGAGACGGGTCTCGACTACTTCTATGAGCACGCGCCGCGCTCCGAACAGCGTCGAGCGTTCGCCGCGCAAATTGCGTGGGCTCACGAGCTCGATCTTGCCTTGGTCGTACATGCGCGCGAGGCGTTTGACGACCTCGTGGACGTGCTGGCGAGCGAGGGGACGCCGGCACGAACGGTGATCCACTGCTTTACGGGGACTCCCGATGACGCGGCCCGGTGTCTCGCGCTGGGTTGCGACATCTCGGTGGCGGGTGTCGTCACGTTCAAGAACGCTCAGCAACTGCGCGACGCGGTGCGCCTCGTACCCCTCGACCGGTTGCACGTGGAGACCGACAGTCCCTTTCTTGCTCCGGTGCCTCATCGGGGACGACCCAATGAGCCGGCGTTGGTGAAGGTGGTCGGGGAGTTCGTCGCGGAGCTGCGCGGCGAGACCGTCGACGAGGTCCGCCGTCAGACGTCGGCCAATACCGCCCGTCTGTTTCGACTCGGCGTCAACTAATAACTGTTGATCAGGCATCATAAGTTTCTTCGCTTCCTCGTTTGCCTTCTGGGGTGGCCGTGCCTAGCCTTTTGCGTGGGCGTAACGACGACCCGCTGTCCTGGCGGAGGGTGAACAACTGAGGACATCGAAACGCCGGGTGCGTCGCCACCTGGTGCTGTGGATGACCGTGGTCGGCCTGGTCGGCCCGCTGGCGGTCCTGCTGGCGCCGCCGCTCGCCGGGGCGCAGTCGGGCCACGCCCCCGTGCGCATGCCCGACGTCATGCACTTCGATCGAGCGACCACCTTCGCCGCCATGGGCCGGGCCGGTCTCTACTTTCGCACCGACGGCCCGCGCAACTGGAACGAGGTTATTGGCGAGAATCCGCCTCCCGGGACCCTGGTGTCGTGGCACGCCACCGTGGTGCTGGCCACGACGGTGGCGACGTCGGCACCCGCCTTCGGACAGACCGTCGTGCCCGACGTACTGTACCGAACGAGGGCCGAGACCTTCGCCGCCATGGCCCAGGCCGGACTGTACTTTTCGACGAGGGGGCCCGCTGACTGGACCATTGTGGTTGCGCAGCGACCACCACCGGGCTCGCGAGTCCCGGCCCGCTCGACGGTATCGGTCGTGACCGCTCACGTGGCGACGTCGTCGCCCTCGGGCTTAACGGTGATGCCGAACGTTCTGCACCGAACGCGCGCGGCGGCCTTCGTCGCTATGGCGAGAGCGGGTCTCTACTTCACCGTGAACGGTCCGAAGGACTGGACGGTGGTGGTCGCCCAGAACCCTCGGCCCGGCGCGCGAGTCGCGTGGCACGGCACCGTCGTGCTCGCCGGCGCGCACGTGGCGGCCGCGTCAGCCGTGGCGCGCGTGCCTAGGTTGATTGGGCTCGATCGGGCGCGGGCGCTCGCCGACGTGACGAACATCGGCCTGCGGCTGCGTCCCCAGGGACTCGGCAGCGCCGATGGTACGTGGAACCGCGTGACCGCGCAGAACCCGCCGCCGGGCACCCTCGTGCGTCGCGGCACGATTGTCGTCGTTGACACGACTCGCGTCGCGGGCGCCGCTACGACCACCACCACGGCGGCGCTCGGTAGTGCGCCGGTCGCGACACGCCCCACCCATAGCCGCGTGGGCGTGGCGACGTGGTACTCGTACTTCTCGGGTCAGTGCGCGACGTCGTACCTGCCCAAGGGCACCCGCATCACGGTGGAGGATCTGGCGTCGGGCCAGACGGTGCAGTGCGTCGTCACCGACTACCAGGATTACTCGCCCGGACGCGTCGTCGACTTGGCCCAGACCCAGTTCGCGGAACTGGCGCCGCTGTGGCGCGGGGTCATCGAGGTCAAAGTCTCCTGGTGACGCACTCACGCACGACCATTCACGCGCTACTCGAGGCGAACGGCCTCGCTCCGTCGCGCGCACTCGGTCAGAACTTCGTGGCCGACGCCAACACGGTGCGCCGCATGGCGCGCCTGGCCGACGTGGGCGACGGCGACCTCGTCCTCGAAATCGGGGCTGGCCTCGGATCGCTGACGTTGGCGCTGGTCGAGACCGGGGCGCGCGTCATCGCGGTCGAGGTTGATCGACACCTCATCGAGCCACTGCGCGAGGTGGTCGAACCGCTCGGCGTCGTCGTTCGCCACGACGACGCCTCAACGATGGACGTGGCCGCCGTTACCGGTGGTCGTCCGTGCGTCGTGGTGGCCAACCTGCCCTACAACGTGGCCACGTCGCTCGTCCTGGGGATTCTCGAGTCTCAGCCGTTGGTTTCGCGACTGCTCGTCATGGTGCAGCGCGAGGTCGCCGAACGACTCGCGGCTTCGGCGGGCGATGACGCCTACGGCGCCGCGTCGCTGCGCGTGCAGTACTTCGCTGACGCGGTCGTCGTCGGCCGCGTCAGCGCGAACGTTTTCGTGCCGCGACCGAAGGTCGAGTCAGCGCTCGTCGCGATCACGCGACGCGAACGCGTTCGGATCGACCCGTCCGTAGTGGGGGAGGCAGACCTCTTCGCCCTGGTGCGCACGGCCTTCGGCCAGCGGCGCAAGATGCTGCGCCGATCGCTGGCCGATTGGGCGAGTGAGGGGGTCTTCGAACGCGCGGGCGTCGCGGCCACCAAGCGGCCCGAAGAGCTCAGCCTGGAGGAGTTCGCACGGCTGGCGGCGGCGCGATGATCGGTCTGCGCGCGTCGGCGAAGTTGACGTGGAACCTCGAGATCACCGGCCGACGGCCGGACGGCTACCACGAGCTGCGCAGTGAGATGACGACCATCGATCTCGACGACGTCCTCGTGGTCGACGAAGCGGGGGACTACGTTCGCGTCTTCAATCCCTTCGCCAGCCCGGTTCCCGAGGGTCGCGCGAACCTCGTCGCTCGGGCCCTCGAACTGGTCGGGCGCCGGGCCGGCGTGGTCATCGAAAAGGCGATACCCGTCGGTGGCGGGCTCGGCGGTGGCAGCGCTGACGCCGCGGCCATCCTGCGCTGGGCGGGCGGCGTTGACGCGTCGGTGGCGCTCACGCTCGGCGCGGACGTGCCGTTCTGTCAGGTCGGCGGTCGCGCTCTCGTCGAGGGAGTGGGAGAGCGCGTGACGCCGCTCGCCTACGAGCGGCGTCACGTCACGCTCTTTGTTCCCACCTTCTCGGTGGCGACCGCCACCTGTTACCAGGCCTACGACGAGCTCTACGCGGGGGGCTGGCGCCCGAGTGGGCCCAACCATCTCGACGTGCCAGCTCGCGCGGTTGAGCCGCGTTTGGGGGTAGTGCTCGACTGGCTGCGCGAGCGCTACGGCAACGTCAATCTGGCCGGGTCGGGCTCCACGATGTTCGTTGAGGGCTGGCCCGAGGATCGCGGAGACGTCGCGAGCCCCGCGGGGTCAGTGCGCGTTGTTACGACCATCACGACGCCCTAGGCGCCGCTATGGGATCACTTACCCGCGGCGCGACGCTGGAAGCGAGTCCGCTTCAGCATCTTCTTGTGCTTCTTCTTGCGCATGCGCTTGCGGCGCTTCTTAATCAGAGATCCCATGGCCCGTAGAACACTACTAGGTCCGGCGGCACCGCTTCGCCGCGCTAGCGACCGGTCGCCACCCGCTCGATTCGCAGGGCCTGTCGGGGACAGCCCCGCACTGCGTAGCGCGCGGAATCACGCGCGGCCAGATCCGCGAGCGCCACGGGTTCGCGGCGCAGGACGGGGTAGCCCCACTCGTCGAGGCGCACGAGATCCGGCGCCAGCTCAGCGCAGTGACCGTAGCCGTCACACGCGATGGGGTTTACCAGTAGCACGAAGCCGTCAGCGCGTTTCACTCCCACACCAGTTCCGTTTCGCGTTCGAGTGAGGGCACTGCGGTGACGTGGCGCGCCGAGTGGCTCGCGGCGCAGCGCAGGCCACGCGCGTGGTCGTGGACGTGGTCGGCGAACGTCTCGAGCGCCGAGCGCACCAGGCGGACGACGCCGTCGGGGTGGCGACACGCACCTCGGCCCTCGATGGCGTCGCACCGGTCGAGGAGTCGCGCGTACGCGGCGGTCGCGTCGCGGGCGTCGTAGGCGAGACGGGCCAGATCTTCGGCGAGTGCGGGCAGGCCGAACGCGCACGGCCCGCACTGACGTGCGCTCTCGTTGGCCATCCATCGCGTGATTCGCTGCGTCTCGACGACACCGCAGCCCGATTTCGGCAGCACGATGATGACGCCCGCGCCGACGCTCGCGCCCAATGGCGCGAGCGCTTCGTTCTCGTAGGGAGTATCCAGATGTTTCGCGTCCAGCCACGTTCCGCCGTACCCGCCGAGCAGGACGGCGCGCGGATCAGGATCGGCACCGGCTCGCGCCAAGATCGTGCGCAGGGGCGTGGCGAAGGCCACCTCGAGCACGCAGGGTCGAGACACCGCGCCGCTGATCGAGACGAGGGCGCTGCCGGGACTCGATTCGGTGCCTAGCCGGCGAAACCACGACGCCCCGTATCGGGCGATCAAGCCGACGTGAGCGCACGTTTCGGCGTTGTCGACGAGCGTGGGGGCGTTACCGATGCGCAGGACGTGCGGCCGCAGCGGGCGGTACTGCGGCAGCGATTCGTTGTCGTCGAGCCAGTGCACCAGCGCGGACTCCTCGCCCGCCACGTAGCGCCACGGTGGCGTATGCAGTTCGATGATCGTGCGGCGCCGGTTCCGTCGCCCGCGTTCGTGGATGGCGCGCTGGAGATGGTTGATCGTGGCCGGATTGTCTCGCGACACGCACACCGCGATGCGCGACGCGCCCACCACGTCAGCCAGGTACTCGGCGCCGTCCAAGACGAGGTGGGGGTTGGCGCCGAGGAGGGTGCGATCCTTATGGGCCGCGGGTTCGCCCTCCATGGCGTTGACGACCACGAACTTGGCGTGGCCGCGCTGGTCGCGAATGAGCTTGGCCTTGCGCCACGTAGGGAAACCCGCGCCCCCGTGGCCCGTGAGCCCCGACGCCTCGAGTTCGTCAAGCGACGGTGTGGGGCCGAACGGGCCAAAGGCTTCGCCGTGCTGGACCAAGGTGAGCGGCCGTCCCGACGCTCCGTGCAGTACGCGCGGCAGCGCGTCGTCGGCGATCATCGACGTGACTCGTCGGATCGGCGAGTTCGCGCTCGCTCGCGTGACGCATCGCCAGCGCCGCGAGCGCCACTCGGTACCGGCACCACGGGACGACCGCCACGACGTGGATTACGTTCAGTCTCGCTCAACGGCGACAGCGCGGTGCGACCGGCGGCGCGAGTCGGCCGGGCGGTGAAGCGCCAGACCGCGGCGCCAGCGACGATCGCCAGGCTGGCGACCACGATCACCAGGCCAAGACCGCGTCTCGCGTCGGTGCCCGTGAGTAGGGCGTGAACGATCGCGATGGCGTAGGCGAACCAGCTGAACCAGTGGATGAATCGCCAGGACCGATTGGCGATGCGCGATTTGACGAGGCTCGAGATCCAGACGGCGATCATGAGGTCGACGGCGACCGCGCCCAGGCCGACGCCCCATCGCCGATAGGACGACGTGAAGGGGACGACCACGGAGATCGCTCCCGTCGATACGAAGCTGTCGACGACCGTCGTCGCAACGTGCACCGCCAGAAAGACCATGGCGATGACCGAGATCGTACGGTGCAACTCGCTTAGCTCGAAACGGCCGACCGTCGACCCGCCCACGCGATTGGCGACGAGCGTGCCCAACGAGACGACCACGGTGAAGAGGGCGAGCGAAACGAGTCCCGTCGCGCGCGTCGTGTACCACAGGTAGGGCGAGGTCAGCGCAATCACGAACCAGCTCCGTCAGTCGGCCAGCCGCCGACGTACACCACGGCGCCGTCGTGGCGCACCAGGCGGGCCGACCATCCGGCCTGGGCGATGAAGTAGGGCGCTTCCTCACCCCAGAGCAGCGCGGCGGTCGCGAAGGCGTTCGCCGTGACGCAGTTCGCGGCGGCCACCGTAGCGGTGGCGTAGGGCCCGCTCGCCGGCGCACCAGATCGCGGGTCAATGATGTGGCTCACCACCTCGCCGGCGACGCGCCAGGTGCGCGAGGTGAGCGACGAGGTGGCGACGCCTCCGCCCGCGATCGCGACGCGCGGCTCATCACCACCGAGGCGCAGCGTGTCGCTGATCCCGATCACCCAGGGCCCCTCGGGTCCTCGACCGCGGACGGCGACGTCGCCGCCAACTTCAACAACCACGCCGCCGCGGTCGGCGAGTTCGTTGGCAACTAGATCGACGACCAGCGACTTCGCGCTGGCTCCCAGGTCTAGCTGGCAGCCCGGTTCGAGCCTGATGGTGTGGGCGTCAACATCGAGCTCGACACCCTCGGTGGCGGGGACGAACGTGGCCGGTGGCGCGGTCCAGTCGTCGCGACCACGGATCTCGTCGTAGTCGCGGTCGTAGCCCCAGGCCGCGAGCGCCGACAGGACGGTTGGCGTACAGAGTCCGTTGGTCTTCGCGGCCGCATCGAGCGCCGCGCGGACAGCGAGTTCGAGGGTCGCTGACACGCCAATCGTTTCGCCGGGTCGGTCGTTGAGTCGCGACAGCTCACTCGTATGTCGGAATCGATTGCAGGCGGCGTCTATCGCCCCAAGCCAGTGCCAGAGCCGCGACGACGCGTAGTCCAGTGCGGCGGGCTGCTCGGTGGCCAGGGTGCCGGTCATGCCCCACGTGGTGAACCGCATGGCTAGTAGCAGACCGTCGAACCCGACGGCGTCGTGTAGCAGGTCGTCGTCGTCGTGACGGGTGCGGTGGTGGGCGGCGCGTAGGCGGGCGCGCCTGACGGCGCGGTGCCCGTCCCCGTGGGGGTTGCGGCGCTGGACGACGTGGGCGTCGCGGTCGTGCCGCTCGGCGTGGGTGATGACCGTGGCGGGTGCGTGAGCGCGATCAACGG
>JAKBCI010000064.1 GCA_021807965.1 Actinomycetes bacterium | reverse complement strand
CGCGGACCTGAGAGTTAGGGATCAGAGCACGGCCGCGATGTGGAGGGGGTCCCCGAGTCATCCGTGTGTTGGCGGACATTATGTGTTTCATGGCTCGTGTCACTCATACGTCTTGAGTGAGCGTTCGTCCACCGAGGTGCTCGGTGAACGAACATCGATAAACGCGTTCACGCGAACGAACACGTGGACCGCAGGATTGACGAGGCGCTAAAACCGGAGTCTCCGTACGGCGGGAATGCCCCGAAGTGCGAGAAAACGGTATTCGCCAATGTCCGCTTCCCATTTCGCTTCTGAAAGGGCCCGATGACTGACCCCCCTTTGTGCGCTACCACTGAACGGCAAACGATGGAATCACTCGAGGAATGCGAGACTGGTTTCCGGGTCAGGACCGCCCAAATCAGCCAAGTCTTTGATCGGGTCATATGCGTTGCAGAGAGCCGTTTCAGTACGTTCAACGTCAGGCGGGACACGATGGACGTAGTCGCCTCCGGGCAGACGCAACACTGGTGAAGCGACCCCAATCCACTGGCCCCTTGAGCGACGCCGCGCACCTTGGTATGCGATGCTCGACGGCCGTTCTGATTCCAACGCCGTACGCTTGCACACTAAACCCTGATGTTATATGTTTAAAGCCACACGTCGTCCGCTGTCGTCTACGAAAGCCGCAGCCGGACGCTCGAGGGGGGGATACATGAAGTCAGAGGAATCATCCGAGCAACATGAACGCGACGTCGCCCACTTAGCGTCGCTCGGGTACAAGCAACAGCTCACGCGCGCCTTAGGACTCTGGTCAAACTTCGCGATCGGCTTTACGTACCTGTCGCCGCTCGTCGGTGTCTACGCGCTGTTCGCGTACGGCTTGGGCGTCGGGGGGCCGGCGATGTTCTGGTCGATGCCTATTGTGCTGGCCGGCCAGTTCTTGGTCGTTCTTACCTTCAGCGAGGTGGCATCCCAGTATCCATTGGCTGGAGGAATTTACCAATGGGCGAAACGTCTTGTTGGTGAGCGCTATGCATGGCTGGCGGGGTGGATGTACACCTGGGCACTGCTAATTACCGTGGCGTCGGTCGCGTTTTCCGCGAACCCCTACGCGGCGCAACTCTTCGGCTATGTCAACGACTCGAAGTCGACGGTGGTCACGGCAATCGTCATCATCATGATCGGGGCCGTCATCAACCTCACAGGAGTGCGACGTCTCGCGGTTGTCGCCAATGCCGGCTTCATCGCGGAGATTGTCGGGACCGTGGTTTTCGGAGCCTGGTTCCTGATCCACGATCACCTCCACGGTCTTGGGGCCCTCTTTCACTCGTACGGTGCCGGTGGCGGTAACTACACCGGGGCGTTCCTCGCCGCCGCACTATTCAGCGTCTGGATCTTTTACGGATTTGAGGCGTGCGGCGACGTCGCCGAGGAGGTAAAGGACCCATCGCGCAAGGTGCCACGCGCCATGCGCATGACACTACTGATGGGCGGAATCGTCTCGGCCTTCGTGACCATCGCGTTCATCCTCGCGACTCCTAACTTTGGCGCGGTCATCAGTGGCAAGGACCCGAATCCAATCGGCACCGTGTTCAATGAGGCCCTCGGTGGCTTCGGTACCAAGGTCGCGCTGGTCTTCGTACTCACCGCTTTCGTGTCGTGCACCCTAGCTATTCAGGCAGCCGCCACGCGACTCGTCTTCTCGTACGCCCGCGACGGGATGATCATCGGTCGCAAGACGCTCTCGCGAGTGTCGCCTCGGTTCCACATGCCTCCGGGCGCCGTGGCCGTTGCAACCGTGATTCCTGCCGCGATCTGCTTCTTGCCGTCGGCCACGGTCGCCCGCATCATCACGTTCTCAGTCGTTGGCATCTACATAGGCTTCCAGAGCGTCGTCGTCGCCTCACTCATCGGGCGCGCCAAAGGATGGAAGCCCGCCGGTGCGTTCACACTGGGCCGGTGGGGGCTGCCGGTCAATATCGTCGCCCTCGTGTATGGGGTCAGCACGATGGTGATCCTCTCGATCAAGACACCGCCGAACGGGCCCGGATTCTTCAACCGGTGGCTCGTACCAATTTCGGTCGGCATTGTGTTCGCCGTTGGCCTTTTGTACATGGGCGTCTTCCGGCCGCGCCCCCAGATCAGTGAGGACGCCCGCGCCGACGCCATGGAACACGAACTCGTTCGTCGCGAGGAGATTCTCACCGCGCGGCCAGACATCCTGCACCACGAAGCAACGGTGAACGAAAGCGAGTAACCGAAAGCGAGTAACCGAAAGCGAGTAACCGAAAGCGAGGACGCCTCCCCCGCGTCGCCCCACCAGGCGCGGAGGGGCGTCCTCGCCCGGAAGTGCATTTCGCCGACGACGAGTTCTTTCGAACCCGAACAACCCGGTCCTAGTCCATCTGGGCCAGCAACCAGCCGCTGTCGGCGCCGATGGCCATGACTCTGGCGAAGGTGCCATCGCCCGCCACGGGTACTCTGGCTAGTCGATCCCCTACGGTGACGCGAGACGAGTTAGACATGACAACGCGACGCTCGACGTTGGCCACCAGCACGTCCTCGTCGAGGTCGTAGAGCAGAGGAACGAAAGCCTCCTCGAAGAGCGCCATGCTCACATCGGCTCCAACAACGCCGAGAAACTCGTCGGCGACCACCGGGGTCGCCATCGTCACGACGTAGTGCTCGGCGCCGCCTGCGTCTACTCGTGGCCCGTACACCGTGCGGACTCGGTCGCGCTGCGCACGCACGAACCACTCCATTGTCAAGTAGTCATAGAGATCGGCGCTCGTGGGGTCGAGGTCTAGCCAGAGTGGCACGACGTTGTCACGATCCTGGCGCCACCACTCGACGTGGCGCGGCATGTTGGCGAGAAGGTCCGCGGCGACCAGGACCCCGATGCCGTCGATGAACGGCCGTTGGCGCAGTTGCTCAAAGATCAGAGGGCGCAGGGCCGACAGTTCGTCGGGGCCAAAATCCCGCTGGCAGTCGGCAGCGTCACGACAGAGAGCAAGGAAGGCGCTCCCGACGACATTGAGGCTGGCGAAGACGCCCTCGAGCTCGGCAGTCAACGTCGCCGCCACCGTCGCCAATCGCTCGTCGATCGTGGTGTCGTCGCCTCGACTCATCTCTTCCTCCTTACGTGGGCTGCCGCGTGGTGCAGCGCAAGCAGTCGGCGAAAATCCTCGCTGACGTGCTCCTCGGCCCGCTGACGAGCTTCCGCACCGTCGCCCCGGGCGATCGCGTCGACAATCGCTCGGTGTTGGGCGACCATCGTTGCCGGCTCGAGGTCGGGCTCGAAGGGGACCCACAGCAGGTCCCCGGCTTCGCTCTGCAGGGCGACCTCGCGACGCATCAATCGCTCAGAGTGTGAGGCGGCGGCCAGGTCGACATGGAAGCGTGAGTCGGCGCGAATTCTCGCGCCCACGTTCGGCGCCGTCAGCAACACGTCGGCGAGCGAATAAAGACGGGTGACGTTGTCCTCCGCAGCCCGGTCGGCCGCGAGCCGCGCAGCGGCCCCCCACACGGCACGGTGCTCGTCAGCGAGATCGCGCAGCGACGTCGGACTCATGTGTCGGAGTCGGCTCCAGAGCCCATTCGCTAGCGGACTCGTGGGACGCCGGATGAAGGTCCCTCCGTTTCGTCCCCGGCGGGTTTCGACGAGGCCCTGTTCACGCAGGCTGGCCAGCGCTTCGCGCAAGGTCATCGGGGACACGCCCATCTGGGCCGCGAGAGCAACCTCAGACGGCAACTGTTGGCCGTCGCGCAGGAGTCCCAGGGAGATCGCCTGGCGTATCCGTTGTTCAACCTCGTCGGATCTCGCCGTGCTGATCAGCGGAAGAATGACCGCGCTGAGGTCGGCACTGGAGACGGGTGAGCTCACCGGATTCATACTAATGACGGCCTCCTCTCGGTCACGGATTGCCCGGTCTTCGCCCGACACCCGCGAGCGTGGCGACCGTCTCAGGAGTGTTTCGATCGAGCAAGGTCGCGAGCGCAATAAAGACCTGCGCCGTGGTCAGGGCGTCGCCGAGGGCGTCGTGCTCTCGATGGACCGGTAGCCCCAAACTCGTTGCCAACTCCGCGAGGTCCTCACCGAGCGGCCGACCCGCGCGAGCGCCGAAGACGGCGCCGAGTTGCAGGGTGTCGATGATCGGACCACGCAAGCGCACGCCTAAAGGTCGCAGCGCCCGCCGCAGAAAAGCGCTCTCGACCCATGAACTGTGTGCGACGAGGATTCGACCGGCCATCGCGTCGACCAGCGGCTCCAGAGCCGACTTCGGCCCAGGTGCATTGGCTAAGTCGACCCGACGCAGACCGTGGATGACAATAGACTCGGGCCGTAACGGTGTACTGGGGCCACACAAGCCGGTCCGGCTATCGCCGACGACGACTCGCCCGCCTTCAACTGGGATGGCACCGAAACTAATGATTGAGTCGTGGCGAGGGTCGAGCCCGGTCAACTCGAGGTCAACCACGCAGTAAGCGGCCTGGCGCCAAGGTGTCGATCCCGGAACCGTCGGATGTTCGCGGTAGCGGCGAACCTCGGCCGACTGATTGCGCCACCGACCCATCACGTCAGGAGATCCACGGGAGTTGGTTCTCCAAGCGACGCTGGATCGAAGCGACGGCTCGGAAGGACTCCTTTAGATAACTGCGTGTGAGTGGGCTAATCTCAGCGAGGTCTACGCTGTCGTCGAGGTCGACCCCGGCCCCAAGTTGGGTGACTTGATGATCGAGGCGTAGTTCGCACGCGAGTTCGAAGGCGTCGCGCAGAGTCTGGGCGTCGGGTCCACTCAGGACGGCTGCGTCGCGCGCGGCCTCGAGCCGAGCGAGCGTGCCAGTACTCGTCGCGCCGGCCGCCACGCCGGCCCACCGGGCGAGGTCGGTGATGGGCACCACCACGGCACTTTTCAGGTTGAGGCCGGCGCGTACCTCGCCGCTCGTCTCGAGGACGTGACCCCGCGAGAATCCCGACGGCGGGCGGTGCGCGAGCGCGAATTGCGCAAGTAGTCGCAGGAGGACGGGCCGGCGTTGCGCGCCTTGAATCAGTTTCGCGACGAGTGCCTCCATCGCGACCCCCCATACGGGACGACTATCGGTCAGTATCGAGACGATGATGAGTGCCTGGTCCTGTGTCGGATCGTCGAGGAGGTCGGTAACGTCGCGGCGCCACTGAGACTGCGAGCGCACGAAGAGCGGATCCGAGGCACTCACTCGATGGCGATCAGGCGTGAAGCCACAGCGTCGCAGAGTTTCGGTCGCCATAGAAGAGACGCGCGCGAGGTAATCCGAGATCGCGTTTTGATCATCAGATGGGCCGTCGAGCCAGACAATGGCGCTATCGAGGTCCGAACTCGGCAGGGCCTCGCGGCGCGCCTGGCTTCCGAGCGCTATCCACGCGAAGCGGGCGGGCGGTTCGCCCAACTCGTCGACCGCTAGGTCCAGTGCGCGCCGCGTGAGAGCGTCGGCGACCACGGAGAAGAACGACATCACATCCAATGCGGCCGCGCCGCCTCGACGAAGTTCGACGATCGATGCTCGCAGCCGCGGGGCAATTTCTATCAGTCCCGCCGTCGAGGTCGCGAGTGCCACCGCTCGACGCAGGGCGAACGAGGTCCGCTGCTCGTAATCGACGAGGTCGTGGTCCTCAACAATCCCGAGAACCTCCCCGAGGGGTGATACCACCGGGAAGTGTCGCACGCCGCGGTCGAACATGTCGATCAGGACCTCGCTGCCCGGGCGCTCGCTTGGCACAGTAATTGCTGGCGTGGTCATTACGGTCGCCACTGGTTCGTCCACCGAGCGGCCCACCGCGACCACTCGCTCACGCAGGTCCGCGTCGGTCACAATGCCCAGCGATTCCCCCAGGTCAATGAGGAGGGCAGTAACTCTCGACCGCGTCATAAGTTCGGCCGCATCTTTCAGAGTGGTCGTCGGCGCGCACATAACGAAGTGGCCCCGCAACGCCGCTCGCACGGGCTGGCGGAGGCGATCCTGCACGGCACCGGGTTGCGGCCCAGTCCGCAAGTGGTGGCGGTCCTCAAGAAGTTGACGCGTTACAAAACGAAGTCCCCGGGGAGCGGAGAAGACGTCTGCCGCAACGTCGCTTGGAATCCGATAGGCCAACGTATCCTCGGCGGCACGCGCCGTGAAACCCGTCGGCAGGCCAGAGAGCATCGACGCATGGCCAAAGATCTCGCCCGGCCCCATGACGTCAAGTACGCGCCCCTGGTCAAGGACTTCGACGACGCCAGTGCGAACGACACGCAGGTGCTCGACTGGCTGGGCTCCTTGCGAGAAGATCACCTCGCCCTGCGCAAAGAACTCGACGTCAACGGACTGGGCGAGTCGCAAGACGTCGACCGGGTCGAATTCGGCGAAGGGCGGAAAGCCCCTGAGGAACTCGGCGATGTCATCGATAACGCTCATGACGCGTCCTCCTGACTAGCCCGTACAAGTCCTAGTTGGGCGCCAGCCGCTCAGCCACCAGCTCGGCCACGTCGCGGATCTGCACCATGCCCTGCGATTCTGAGGTCCGAGCCGCATCCTCCAGCATTCCCATACAGAAGGGGCAGGCCGTGGCAACCGTCGACGCACCGGCCTCGCGCGCCTGATCGAGGCGTAGGCCCGAGACGCTCTGAGTGGCCGGTGCCTTGAAGAAGTAATTGGCGCCACCGGCGCCGCAGCAGAACGAGCGATCACGGGAGCGATCGAACTCGACGACGTTCGACGAGGTCGCCCGCACCACTGCCCGGGGCGCTTCGTACTCCCCAAGCACCCGGCCCAGGTTGCAGGGGTCGTGGTAAGCGACCGTTTCGCTGTCGCTCGCCACCACGTTGAGTCGACCCTCGGCCATCAAGGTCGCCACGAGTTGGCTGTGGTGTAGGACCTTGAGCTCGATTCCGAATTCCCGATAGTCATTGACGAAGGTGTTGACGCAGTGAGGACAGTGGGTGAGAATCGTGGCGCCGTTGGCCGCGCGCAGGCCCTCAGCGATCTCCATAGTGCGCATTTGGAACCCGGCCTCGTCACCAAGGCGTCGCTGACTCTCACCGTGACATTGCTCGCTCGCGAGTAGGGCGTAGGTAACACCCGCCCGGTCCATGATGGCCAGCATCGAACGGACAATTGATTTCGCGCGCTCGTCGTAGGAGGCCATGCAGCCAATCCAGTAAAGAAACTCAGCGTCGGGCTTCTCCTCGATGGTCGGGACGCCGAGGTCGCGCAGCCACTGTTGGCGCTGGTACGAAGGAAGCCCGAGCGGGTTCTGATTGCGCTCGAGGCCAGCCAGAACGAGAGACTTAGGCTCGTCGAGACGCCCCTCTTCGGTGAGATGACGGCGCAGGTCCAGAATGAGTCCCGGCTGGTCGATTCCCGCCGGACACTCCACCCGGCAGGCGCTGCAGGTGAGACATGACCACACTGTGTCCTCGTCAATTCGACCTCCCGAAAAGACGTCAACACCAGACCCCTCGTGCAGGTCATCGCGAAGAGCCTGCACGAGCCGCCGCGGCGACAGGGGCCGCCCGGCGGCGGTCGCTGGACACACTGCTTCGCAACGCCCGCAGTTCAAACACGCGTCGACCATGAGACGACGATCCCAAGACAGTTGCGAGGCGAACGCGATGCCAGCCGAGAGCCCCTCGAGGTCGCTCTCCGCCTCGAGCAGCGCTGGCAGGTCAAAGGGCTTGGCGACGAGGCCGGAACCACGGTTCACTGACAACGTGAGATTGGATGTCACCAGCAATACGTGGTCGAGGGTCGTCGCCCCGGCCGCGCCGAGAAGGATAAAAGCCGATGCGACATGGACCGCCCACGCCACTTGGTAGAGACCGATGCGGTGAGCCGTGGCGAATGGTGCAATCGTGACCGCCAGCGCGTGGCCCGCGTAGCTCCACCCGTACCAGTGGGCGGGCAGCGCCAATTCACGAGTCGCCTCTAGCCCGAGCCCCGACACCGCAACGAAGAGTAAGCCCGTGTAGACGATGGGTATTGAAGTCCGCGGACCGAGATGGGGTGGTCGGGTGAGGTAACGACGACGCATCGCGAGCAGAACACCGACGATGAGCCCGAGCGCCGCGGTGTCGAGCCCGAACTTCTCTGCGACGTAGAAGCCTCCGACGAGGTAGCGCCACCTGAACAGTTGCAGCGTCACGTCGTGCTGAACCCCAAT
>JAKBCI010000063.1 GCA_021807965.1 Actinomycetes bacterium | reverse complement strand
CGATGCTTCTCGTTGACGCATTCGGTTCCTCCGAAGCACTGCAGCTCGGCGCGTCACTCGCCGGTGGCTCGTCGGCCACCGCGACCGCCACCTTCTCGCTCGGGGAACGAGCCACCGTGATCACCGACGACGGCCGTCCGGTCGCCCCGGGATCGGGAGAGGTCGGACTGGTGGCGATGAGTGGGCGAATCCCCGTGGGGTACTTTCGAGACGAGGCCAAAACAACGGCGACGTTTCGCACGCTCGGCGGCCGGCGCTACGCGGTGCCCGGCGACCTCGCCACGCTCGAAGCCGACGGCACGATCACGCTGCTCGGTCGCGGCTCGGCGTGCATCAACACCGGTGGCGAGAAGGTCTACGCCGAGGAGGTTGAAGAGTCGCTGAAGACGCACGACGACGTGGTGGACGCCGTGGTCGTCGGTCTGCCCGACGACCGATGGGGCGAGGTGGTGAGCGCCTTGGTGGAGCTGCGCGTTGGTGCGACGTGCGCGGCGAGCGAACTCACCGAGCACGTGAAGAGCCAGTTGGCCGGCTACAAGGCGCCCCGCCGACTCTTCGTCGTCGAGTCGATTGGCCGTTCGCCCAACGGCAAGATCGACTATCGTCGCTCGCGCGAGCTCGCGCTCGAGCTGGCGGGTGCCGACGCAGCCGGCGAGGTCACGACAGCCACGTGACAACGCCACGGGCGATGCCGCCGATTCGCGTGGTGGACACCCCAGCGCAGACGGCTCGATCGGGTAGCGCGACGAAGAACCGAGCGGGTCGGTCGAAGTTGACGGTGACCCCGTCGGCGATCCGGACGCGGCAGTACGAAGCGCGGTAGTGGCTGGCGTCGTCGCTCTGGAGAACGACGCTCGCGGTAGCGTGCGGGGCCAGCACGACGTAGCCACCGCGGTCGGGGCTACTGACGGGCACGGGAGGCTCGCCCACGGGTCGTCGAGTCGCGCCGGCGACGGTCTGGGCGACGGGCACACCGTTCAGGTAGCACGGCGTCGTGGCCTCGTTGGTGAAGACGATCGGGTAGTCGAGGGTGGAAGCCGGTACCGCAGTCATCGTCGGCGCGAGACGGACTGTTACCTGGGTGGTGCAGATCGGGTAGCCGTCGAAGGGACCAGCGGGAAGGCCCGGTAGCTCGCGCCACGACGTGCCAGTGGCCGTTGCGTACTGGGGGCCACCGAGGATGCCGAATATCGCGCTCGTCGCGCCGAAGGTCGAGACGTACTCGGGGGCGCCGCCGTACCCGTTGGTGCTGATCGCGGTCAAGGTCCAGCGACGACCACCGTCGACGCTGTACTCGAGACCGCCCGCGGCGCCGCCGAGGGCACCGAAGAGCACCGTGGCCCGGCCGTTCACGTACAGGTGGTTCATCACGTCGCCGATGCGGCTGTGGTCACGCACGCCCATGCTCTCGCGAGCGACGAGCGCCCAGGTGTCGCCCGCGTTGGTCGAACGCCACAGTTCGCTGAGACCCTGGTTCATGCCCCCGTCACCGAAGCAGTAGAGCAGCCACGCCCTCGGCACTGCGAGGAGTTGCTCGACGGCGACGCCCTGGCACGGATCGCCGAGTGCGTGCCAGG
This sequence comes from Actinomycetes bacterium, assembly GCA_021807965.1. The sequence continues at coordinate 6,580 of JAKBCI010000063.1, read as the reverse complement.
TGCGCCCCCCGTCAGTCGTTTGCAGCAGGGACGCGGGCTCACCCTCCGTACCCCCTTCCACCACCACGACGGACGACGAGGACGGCGCGAGCAGGGCGTTCGCGGCACGCCACGCTCTCCCGGGGCCACGCGCGGGGATGATCGTGGTGGCGTTCGGCGAGGTTGCGCCGATGCGGAATCGCGACAGCACGCTCGGACATCGCAGTGGACCATACGCGGGAACAGGCCCGGCGCACTGGTCGCTCACCACCCAGACCACGTCGGCGCCAACGACGTAGGTTGGCCACTGCCCGGGTGCGGCTAGCGCACGCCACGTCGAGCCGCCGTCGCTCGTCACGAAGATCGGTCCGTGGGGGACGGTGAAGTAACCGGTCGTCGGCGTCAGGAAATGCACGAGATTCGTCGACTCGACGTAGTTGTCGAGGAACGAGGTGATCGAGATGGGCAGCGGCGCGACGATCGTCCAGCGGCGTCCCTGATCCGTCGTGCGCACGAGATCGACGTGGCCGTGACTCGATTGGGCCGGGGCCGCGATGGCGAAGCCCAGCGACGCAGAGAGCTGATCGACGAAATCGAGCTGGGTACTCAGTCCGAGGGAGGTGGTGTTGAGCGCTTGCGTGACGATACGTGGCGCTCGAGACGACGCACCGAGTGACGCGGGCGCGACCAGTGACGCGAAGAGCACCGCCACGGCCACTGCGACTGCCGCAACCAGCGGGTGGCGCGCCCGTCCCCGGATGACCATGGTCAAAATCTACGTCGCTGCCCCGGCAACGAGGCCGCGATTACGGCGCGCTTGAAAAGTAACGATATATCGCTATACTACGAGTAGTATCGATTACTGGTTCCAAGGAGGACTGTGATGTACGAAGACATGAGCAACGATCGCCGAGAAGCGGGCACCACCGGACCGATAGGCCGACGGCGTCGCGGCGGACCAGGACACGGCTACGGCGGTCCCGCGGCCCACTTTCGAGGGGGACCGGGATGGCGCGGGGGCCGTCGCGCGCGCGGCGACGTTCGAGCGGCGGTGCTCGTGCTGCTTGACGAGCAGCCCCGCAACGGCTACCAACTCATCCAGGAATTGACGACTCGCTCGAACGACGCCTGGCGCCCGAGCCCCGGCTCGATCTACCCGGTTCTCCAGCAGCTCGAGGACGAGGGGTTGGTGGAGGTGCAGGCGAGCGGAACCGGACGGACCTACGGACTCACGCCGGACGGCCGGACGCTCGTGGCTGAGCAGCGCGAGCAGCTCGGCGCGCCGTGGGAGAACACCGAGGCCGGCGGCCGCGTCGCGCGTGAACTGATGGGAACCGCGCGCGACGTCATGTTGGCCGCGCGCCAAGTGATGGTCGCGGGTTCGGGCGCCCAGGCCGCCAAGGCGACGACGATTCTGATCGAGACGCGCCGCGCGCTCTACGGGATCCTCGCCGAGGGTGACGTTGCCCCGTAATGGCGCCGCGTCACGACGGCTGGTCGGCGTCCGGCGGGCGGTTGGGATCGTCAAAGACGACGGCGGAGCGCTCCGGGTGCTCGAAGTCCAGCCGAACGCGGTAGGGCTCGCCGTCGTGGGTCGGTCCCTCACCGTCGACGACGATGACGATGTCATCGGCGGTGCGGCCGTAGATCGCCTGCGCCATGCCGAGCATCGCCTGGCCGAGCGCCACGCCAACCGCCGAATGGGCGGCGCGACTGGCCAACGACGGCGGATCAACGCCCTCGACGGCATCCTCGTCGGTGGCCTTAAGCCACGCCAGCCACTGATCGTCGGTCCACGCCTCAGGATCGAGGGGTGGCGTGCGTGCGGACGGCTCGTCTGGTCCCATTTCCCCCACCGTATCGGGTGCGAGCCGCAACGCCGCGGGCGGGGCTATGCGTCTTGACTCGGATCGATCTCGGTCGTCGCGACCCCACGCGGCGCGACGGACTCCTCTTCGGGCGGGTGATCGCGAAAGAAGGCCCAGAAGGTGAGCGCGTTCGCGAGTTGCAGCACCGACGCGATCTCGAAGGGGACTACGAGATCGGCCTCGGCGAAGAGGTAGCCGGTGAGTAACGGGCTGAGCGACGTTGCCACCTGACTCGGCAGGTTCGAGAGGGCAGTGACCGAGGCTCGTTCATCGGGGTCTGCCAAGCCGACCACGTAGGACTGGCGCAGGGGAAGTCCAATGCGCTGGACCAGCATGCGCACGAGGAACCACGAACCCGCTACCAGGAAATTCGGCGCGAGAACCATGGGGATGATCAGCAGTGATTGGAGGACTCGTACCACGCTGATGGTGCGGACGAGTCCCCACCGTCGCGCCCACGAGGCGGCCGACAGACTCGACGCCATGGTGGCGACGTTGATGATCGTGAAGAGGACGCCAACCGCCGCGGGTCCGACGCCGAAGCGTCGGTAGAACCAGTAGGTGAGAAACGGTCCGAACATCCCGACGGCGGCGCCGTTCAACGTGTTAGTGACCCAGAGTCGGTAGAGCAGCCATCGCGAACGACGGGGGAAGTGCGGCCGTCGTCGCTCGCTCGCGGACCAGTGGCGCCGGTCCTCGTGCAGCGCGAGGGCGATCAGGCCGGCCAACACGGACACGGCGCCAATGGCGACGAAAGCCGCGCGAAAGAGTTGGACGGGTGGGCTTTCGTGCGCGTGGATGGACGGCACGAGCAGGGCCAGCAGACCGCCGATCGCGGCACCAACGGATGAGGCGAACGTGAGGCGGCCAAAGACGGCGTTGCGGTGACGGGCGCTGACCCGCTCAGTTACGTACGCTGACTCCGCCGGCTGGTAGGGGCCAACGGTCCCCGCGCCCGCGCCCGCGCCGCGTCCGAAGCTGCCGAGCGCGCCCGCGGCGAAGAGGGCGGGGTGCGACGCGGTCACCGCGAAAATCGTCGCTGCCGCGCCGGTGAACAGGGGTACCACGACGAGGAAGGCGCGGCGACCGACGCGATCCGAGACGGTACCGATGGTGGTGGAGAGAAGCGCCGACACGCCCGCGACCACCATGATGTACACCGACAGCTCGACGGGACCAAAGCCGATGACGGCAAGGTAGATCGGTGTGACGACACCGGCGAGGGCTCGTCCGACGCTCATGAAGCTCCGTGCTACGACGACTATCTCGACGTCGCGATTCGACCAGTGCGGGCGAACGCGCCGCGCCGATCGTCGTGCGAACGGCCCGGTCGCGCGGCGGTCTCGCAGTTCGGGTTCGGGTTCGGGTGGCGTTGGTTCGCTGGTGACCGATCAACTGTACCGAAGCGTTGACGAATCCCGACCGTCACTCAGTCGCCGGGTCGTGAACCGAGTTGACATCGTGCGTGAAGGCGCCACGAGTCCGCCGAGGTATCGCGGACGAAAAGATCGACCTCGCGCGCGCGAGCGGCGAGCGGCAGTTCCCCAGCAGCCACGCCCGCCGCGCGAGCGAGCTCGTCGGGTCGCCGGTGCGCGGCGATCGTCATATGGGGAACGAACGGTGTGGGCACTCCCGCGGTCGCGTGGTGGATGATCGCTGCCTCGAGTACACGAGCGAGGTGTTCGAAGGGCCGAGCGTCGTCGGGGGCAGCGAAGACGACGCGATGCCCAAACCACCCGACGGTGCGAAACGTGACCTCAAAGGCTGGTTCGCCGCGCAGACCCGAGGCGAGACGTTCGCCCAACTGGTCCAACGTTGCTTCGGCTACGGCGAAGGGGGCCACGAGCGTCACGTGCGCGTCGAGAGCGCGCGGGCCGCGCCACGGGGCGACCAACGAATGCGCGTCCGGTATCGGTACGACGATGACGCCGCGATGAGCCGATCTCGCCATCGCGGTGTCGCCCGCGTCGGGTTGCCTACGCGAGACGCCCGACGATGCGACAGGCGACGAGGGCGTCTTCGTCGATGTGGTAGCTGGCGCAGATACGGTGGTATCCGTCAGCGATCCAGAGCGGCTCACCGCGCACCAGCAAGACGGGCGAGAGCTTCTCGTTGGCGCGAACCTTTGCGAGATCCTTCTCGAGTTCGTGATCGTCCGCCGGCAAGAGAGCCAGACCGCTCGCGCGCAACAGGTCCTTAGCCTTGTAGTGCCACAGACGCTTTTCGGCGGCGAGCAGCTTGGCGTAGCGCCGGGCGTCAGACGGTGAGACGAGGAGTGACAAGTACGAGCGCGCGGCCGGGTAGTCCTGCCCTTCGGGTTCGGACTTCCAGCGTTCGTTCGGCATGGGCTGGTCATGGGGCATGGGGATCCTCGGTTCGGTGCTGACGGGGTGCGAAGACTGGATTGAGCCCTCCCTGGGCCGCTTCGTTGGCGGCGAGCGACGGGGGCCCTCGCAAGATCCACGCGACGCCGACCGCCAGCGCGCCGCCGATCAATGGACCAACCACGTAGGCCCACCATGAGGTCCAATCGCCGCCCACCAGCTGGGGTCCAAAAGACCGAGCGGGATTCATCGACGTACCGGTTATCGGTGCGGCCCAGAGTCCGGCGAGCGCGATGTACCCGCCCACGGCGATCGCGGCGTTCGCTCCGACGTTGCGCGCGCCGGAGGCCGTACCGAGAATCACGCTCACCAACCCGAGGGTGAGCAGGGCCTCGACGATCACTACCTTGCCCGACGAGATTCCGGGTCCGGGCAACGTAGCACCGAGATGACCAACGTTGCCGAACAGACCGCGCAAGAGGCTGGCGGCGGCCACCGCGCCGACGAGCTGCGCACCGACGTAGCCGGGTACGCGACTCCACGGGAAGTTGCCCCGTGCGGCGAACGACAGGGTGACGGCGGGGTTGAGGTGGGCTCCGCTCACCATACCCATGAAGTAGATGATCCCCATGACCATCAGTGCGGGCGCGACGACTTGGGCATCGATGGGGACCTGCCCGTGGGAAACGGCATTAACGACGGGTGCGCCCGCGGCCGCGATGACCAACAGGAACGTTCCGAAAAACTCAGAGAAGAGGCGACGCCACTCGTCGCGCCGCTCGTGTGGGTTCAAGACCCAGTGAGGCTCGCTCGAGTGTGGGCCGCGAGCCAGAATGCTCGGTCGTTGCAGCCCCAGGTCTTCGGGCGTCGACGTCATCGTGCGACACCCGCCACGATCAGAGCCCCTCGTTCGGTGACCGGTCCCACCACACAGACGCCATTGGGCCACACTACGTTCGTTTGCGGCGCGACGCCAAGTGGCGAGGGATTCCGCTACCGAGCGCCGTCGGCTCGACCCGAACGCGCGGTTCCACGCTAGGGACCGCTCGCGACCACCGTCGTCTCGGCGACTGTCACGTGATGGAGGGGGCGGTGTCGCCTCAACCGTGTTCGCACGTGCGCCTCGGTGGTGTGGACGACGCGCGGTCAGCGCGCGCACTTCCCCGGCGACGGCGGTTGTGGCGAAAGACCCACGAGTCGCCGCTCGTGAGCGACGAGAGCGGGAGCGCCGACTTGCTGCGCCGAGCGACCTCGCGATGCCGCGTCACTCGTACGTTCGACCGGGCACGAGCACCGTACGACGGTGCGGATTCGCGACGGGAAGGACGCGGTCGTTCGGCGCGCGACGCAGCCTCCCGAGCGGGCAACGGCGGGATCGTCGCCTTACGGGTTGACTCGGCCAGTGGACTGTTGAGGTTGGCTCACGGGAGACCAGCGAAACGAGGTGTTGCAGACTCGGTCTTCCTAGACCCGGAGTTGGCGTACCAGAGTCAGATTCGCCCCGAGCAGCACCGCCGAACTCGCCAGGCAGAGGACACCATCACGCACCCGAACACCCAGAACATCCGACGCGGCTTCTGTCGCGTGATGGGTCTGATCAAGACGACCCTGATGCTGGCTGTCGAGGTGATGGCGGCCAACCTGCGCCTGGTGCGCGAGTGGGCCGCGCGCACGGGCGAGAACTCCGATCCGCTCCACGAGCCCTTCCCCGAGGATCACGGCTTCGAGGAGATCGACGCCGAGGGTAACGTCCGCGTCGCGTCGCCGGACGACCTCAGCCCACCGGGCAGCTAGCCCGTCCTCACCGCCGATCTGAGCCTCGCGGGACCTGACACGTCCGGCGAGGCTCTTACGCGTCTCGCCCGACTCGCGGGGCGCTGCCGCGAGCAGCGGAACCCGCGCCGGGACCGCTCGCCGACGTCACCAGAGTTTCAATCGGCTCGCCGGGCCGTCACGCCCCGACTTTCGTCACCTTGTGGGTCCGACTTTCGTCAAGACCCCGTGGCGGGGAGTTGACGAAAGTGTGGAAGGCCACGTACTTACCGAGGGCTGAGCAAGGGGCACCGGGCATGCCCACACGATCTGAGGGAGTCTCACCACACACTTTTCTGAAGTACCGAAGAAAGACCAGAGAGCCGAAAACTCATATCTTCCCCTCTCTGGCCATGCTCCTACTCGCAGGGCAGGCGCGCAAACTCTGATGCGGTCGAGTTTGGACTTGTGTCGCCAGGAGCTACGCCCATGGTTCCTGATGATGAGCCATGGGACCCGAGATCTCCAAGAACGCTCCCGGATGGCGCTGGCGCCATTCGCTAGCGTGGATTTGATGCGAGACGCAGAAGTCCGTGCACTGCTCGTTTCCGAGCTTGCTTCATTGCACTCTGACGAGCCAGAGGTCCGGATTATCGA
>JAKBCI010000062.1 GCA_021807965.1 Actinomycetes bacterium | reverse complement strand
CGGGCGGCGTTGGCAAGGGAACGCTGGCTCGGCGCTTGACCCAAGTTGATTCGCGACTGTGGCTGAGTCGCAGTTGGACCACGCGGCCGCAGCGGCCGACCGAGACCGGTAACGAGTACGTGTTCGTCGATCGCGAAACCTTCGAACGGGCCATTGACGCCGACGAGTTCCTCGAATGGGCGCAGTTCCAGGGCAATCTCTACGGAACGCCGAAGCCGCACGACCTTCGCGGCGCTGATGTACTTCTCGAAATCGAGGTTCAGGGCGCCGAACAGGTTCGCCGACAGTTTGAGGACGCGGGTATCTTTCTGATCATCCCGCCATCGATGGACCACCTGGAGAATCGCCTGCGCGAGCGTGGTGACACCGACGAGCACGTGGATCGCCGCTTGGCGAGCACGCCCGACGAACTGCGCGCAGGTCACGAAGTGGCGTCCTACGTCATCGTGAACGATGACGTAGAGCGGGCGACGGCCGAAATTCTCTCTATACTGGAGAAGCTTCGACGGGAGCGCCGTTCCCTCGCGTGAAAAGGACTGAATTCATGGCCGATCGCCCATCGCTCGTCGACCCACCCATTGAGGCGCTGCTCGCCAAGGTCGGCGACTCCAAATTCACCTTGGTTGCGGTTTCGGCCATTCGAGCGCGTGAGATCAACGACTACTACAACGGTTTGGGGGCCGGACGCGGGTCGGTGATCCCGCCTCAGGTCACGTCACTGTCGAACAAATCGCTCTCGTTGGCGCTCGAGGAGCTCTACGAGGACAAACTCGAGTTCCACCGGCCAACGCCGGAAGAGCGGGAGCGCGAGCGGCTCGATCGTGAGGCGGCGCAAGCGCACGCCGAGGGGGCGAACGATCTGGACGCCTTCACCGATGCCCTCCGCGACGCCTGACCCAGTTTCTCCCTCGCCGTACATCGTCTTAGGGGTGGCTGGCGGCATCGCCGCGTACAAGGCGATTGACGTGCTTCGTCGATTGCGCGACGCCGGCTGTATCGTGGCACCGGTCCTAACGCCCGACGCGACCCGATTCGTCGGGCCCCTCACGTTCAGCGCGCTGGCGAGTGAGCCGGTGCGCGTTGGTCTCTACGAGGATCCGAGCGTGCCTATCCCGCACACGCGGCTCGGACAGCGCGCCGACTTGATAGTCGTTGCTCCGGCTACGGCCCACCTGATCGCTCGCTTCGCCATGGGCCTCGCTGACGACCTGCTGACGGCCACCCTGATGGCGACGAACGCCCCGGTGTTGCTGTGCCCGGCCATGCATACCGAGATGTGGGAGCAGCCCGCCGTCCAGGAGAACCTCGCGACCCTGCGCCGCCGCGGCGTGCTGGTACTCGAGCCCGAATTCGGCCATCTGGCTGGCGGTGACGTCGGTGCGGGCCGACTGGCCGATCCCGACACGATCGTGGAACTGGCCACGCGCATGGTCAGCGGGTATCGCGGCCCGCTCACCGGGCACCGCGTCGTGGTTACCGCGGGCGGTACGCGCGAAGCGATCGACCCGGTGCGCGTACTGACCAATCGTTCGTCGGGACGCCAGGGCTACGCATTGGCCGAAGTGGCCAGCCGACTCGGCGCCGCGGTCACGCTCATCACGACGACAGACCGGCCCCTGGCCCTCGACGTGGTGCGACACATACGGGTGTTGCCGGTGACCACGGCCGACGAGATGCGTGGCGCCACCCTCGAAGCGGCGCGCCAGGCCGACGTGGTGGTGATGGCCGCCGCCGTGGCCGATTTCACCGTGGTTCCCGCCGCGAACAAGTTGAAGAAAGCCGACGGGCCGCCGACGTTGGAGCTGGCTCCGACGGCCGATATTCTGACCGAGCTCGTTCGCCTTCGCCCCACGGGTCAGATCGTGGTCGGGTTCGCGGCCGAGTCTACCGACGTCGTCGCTAACGCCGAGGCGAAGCTGGCGAGCAAGGGCGTGGATCTACTGGTGGTCAATGACGTGATGACTCCCGGCGCGGGCTTCGAATCGCGTACCAACGAGGTGCGTCTGATGGCCCACGGTCTCGCGCCCGAGACGATCTCCATGCGCTCGAAAGACGATGTCGCCTTCGAGGTCTTGACTAGGGTGGTCTCATTGTTAGCCCAAGGAGCCCAATGAGTGACCGTACCCTCTTCACGTCGGAGTCGGTGACCGAGGGACACCCGGACAAGATTGCCGACCAGGTATCGGACAGCGTCCTGGACGCCATTCTCACCCAGGACGCCCACGCCCGCGTCGCGTGTGAAACACTGTTGACCACGGGCCTGTGTGTTGTCGCCGGCGAGATCACCACCTCGGCGGTGGTTGACATCAACGCGATCGCCCGCCAGACCATTCTCGACATCGGCTACGACGATGGCGCCAAAGGATTCGACGGGCGAACGTGCGCGGTGCTCGTGTCGCTCGACAAGCAGAGTCGTGATATCGCCGACGGCGTGGACGCGGCCCTGGAGCTGCGAAGTGGTTCGGGCGGCGAGGACCAGCTCAATGCCCTCGGGGCGGGCGACCAGGGCATGATGTTCGGCTACGCCTGCGACGACAACGACGACTTCATGCCGGTGCCGATCTGGCTGGCCCACCGGCTGTCCATGCGTCTCTCCCAGGTTCGCCGATCCGGACTCATTCCGTACCTCGGACCCGACGGCAAGACCCAGGTGACCATTGCCTACGAAGGCGGCCGACCGGTGGCGGTCGACACGGTGCTGGTCTCGACGCAGCACGAGGACGGCTACGACTCGCAGACGACAATTCGCCGTGACGTTATCGCCCACGTCATCGAACCGGTCTTGCCAACGAATCTCGATACGAGTTCGATGCGGATCATCGTCAATCCGTCGGGCAAGTTTGTGCTCGGGGGGCCGCACGCCGACGCCGGTCTCACGGGGCGCAAGATCATCGTCGATACGTACGGCGGCATGGCGCGTCACGGCGGCGGCGCATTTTCGGGAAAGGATCCCTCTAAGGTCGATCGATCGGCGGCCTACGCCGCGCGGTGGGTCGCCAAGCACGTGGTGGCGTCGGGGGCGGCCCAACGATGCGAAGTGCAGGTCGCCTACGCGATTGGCGTCGCCCGACCAGTGTCGGTGCTGGTCGAGACCTTCGGGACCGAGCGCGTCGATCGAGCAACCATTGCCAAGGCGGTAGACGCGATCTTTGACCTGCGTCCAGCAGCCATCATCCGGGACCTTGACCTTCGCCGACCGATCTATCAGCGCACCGCCGCCTACGGACACTTTGGACGCGGTGACGAAGGCTTTACCTGGGAACAGACGCCGCGAGTCGACGATCTGCGTCGGGAGTTGGCACTGGGCTAGTGGACGCGCCCCGTGCGGTTCGCGTGGTGACCGAGGTCGGTGCTGTCGATCGACCGTTCGACTACCTCGTGCCGTCGCGCTGGGCCAACACGGGCGTGGGCGACCGCGTGCGAGTTGATTTCAATGGCCGTAGCGTGCGCGGATGGGTGGTCGGCGACGCGACAGTAGGGGACGATCTCAAGCCGCTGAGCAAGTGGCTCGGCTACGGTCCGCCGCCGAGCATGATGGCGTTGTTGACGTGGTCGAGTGAACGATGGTTCGCGCCGTTGGCGCGCTTCCTCGTGGCGGCCTCGCCGCGCCATCTCGTGACCTCGTTGCCCTCGGCGCCGCGAGCTGGGCCGCTCGAGGATGAGACGTCGCGTCGCGTCAGTGACCACGCACCGGGCGTCATCCAACACGCCCCCACGACCGACCCACTCGACCTCGTGCTCGCCGCGTATCGGTCCACGCGCGCCGACGGTGCCAGTCTCCTCGTCGTCACACCAACCGAAGCGAGGTCTCGGCGACTTCGCGGTCGCCTCGAGCAACGCGGGTGCGCGGTGGCGGGGGCGGACGAGTGGGAGCGCTGTCGCGCTGGTTGGCCGATTGTCGTCGGTGCGCGCGGCGCCGCGTTCGCGCCGGTGCCGCGATTAGCGGGCGCCGTTGTCCTGGATGCGGACGACGAGGCACTTCGTTCGCCGGCGCAACCGACGTGGCACGCGATCGACGTGCTCGAGGAACGATGCCGCCGCGCCGAAGTGCCGTGGTGGGCGACCACGATGCTGCCGAGTCCCCGGCTGATGGCGAAAGGCTGGCGCGTCGAGGGCGACATTCGTGGGGGCTGGCCCCGCGTCACCGTCATCGATCGTCGGGTCGGTGATCCGCACGACGGGCTGCTGGCTCGCGAGTCGCTCAGCGCCGTGCATCGCGCATTGACGGGTGATGAAGCTGTGGCGGTCGTCGTGCTGCACCAGCGGCTAGGACGAGGCCGGCTGCTCGCGTGTGCGCAGTGCCACGAGCTCTACCGATGCGCAGTCTGCGGCCAGGGTGAGGAGGAGGTCGACGACGGCGTGTGCTGTCAGGACGCTCACGAGCGCCGATTACGGTTCTGCCGCGCGTGCGGATCGACGCGCGTGACGCGCCTGCGCCAGGGCGTGAGCGCGGTGCGTCGTGACCTGGAGGCGCAGATTGGTCAGCCGGTGGGGGAGGTCACGGCCGCCAGCACTGAACTGCCATCGACGCGGGTGGTGGTTGGCACCGAAGCAGTATTGCAACGAGTGCGTCGATCGTCGCTGGTCATCATCGATGACTTCGATCAGTACTTGCTGGCCCCGCGAGAAACCGCGCGACGTCAGGCCGTCGACGTCGTGGGACGGGCCGGCCGACTGGTTGGTGCTCGACGCGCTGGGCGCGGCGACGTGATCGTGCAGACGCGCCGCGGCGACGACCTCGTGGTCCGATCCCTCGTTGACGCGTCGTTCGACCAGCTGCTAGTCGACGAATACGAGACGGCTCGAGCACTCGGGCTGGCGCCCTTTGGTGCTCGGGCGACGATTCGGGGTGTGGGGGCGGCCCACTTCGTTGCGTCGCTCGGTGACGCGGTGACGGTGGCGGGCGATGGCGAGAGCGGCTTCGTCGTGCGCGCCAGCGATGTCGCACACCTCGTAGCGGTGTTGCGCGGGGTTCCGAGGCCGCCCGCGGTGCGCGTGGCGGTTGACTGAACCGGTAGCGTGGAATGGTGAGCACGCTTCCCATTCGCGTCTACGGCGACCCGGTGCTGAACCAGGTGACGACGGCCGTCGACGACATTGACGGCCGGATTGCGGCGTTGGCGGCGACAATGATTGAGACCATGTACGAGGCGCCGGGCGTCGGGCTGGCCGCTAACCAGATTGGCGTGCAAAAGCGCTTGTTCGTCTACGACAAGGGCGATGGGCCGGTGGTGGTGGTCAACCCCGTCATTGTCGAGACCGACGGTGAGTGGACATACGAGGAGGGGTGCCTGTCGGTGCCCGGTCTTAGTTGGGAGATAACCCGCCCGAACTCGGTTCACCTTACTGGCTACGATCTGGACGGCCGCGTGATCGACGTGGAGACCAGTGAGTTTGAAGGTCGCATCTTCCAACACGAAATGGACCATTTGGACGGCGTGCTTTTGGTGGAGCGCCTCGACGACGAGCAGCGTCGCGACGCGAAGCGGCTGCTGCGACGGCGCCGCCTCGCGCTAGGTCGGGATCCCGATGGCCTCGCACAGTTGCTCGGCGAGTAGATGCGCCTGGCCTTCTTGGGGACTCCCCTTGAGTCGGTAGCGTCCCTGCGGGCGCTCGTCCAGCACGGCCACGACGTGTCGGTCGTCGTGACGAGACCGGATCGTCGCCGTAGTCGAGGCGCGGCGCCAGCGCCTAGTCCGGTCAAGGCGGTGGCAACGGAGCTGGGCATCCCAGTGATTCACCAGGTGAGTGGGCTCGCCCAGTTCGAACTCGACCGTGGCGTCGTCGTCGCCTACGGCGCGATGATCCCCGAGGCAGTCTTGGCACGAACGCCAATGCTCAACGTTCATTTTTCGCTGCTGCCGAGGTGGCGCGGCGCGGCACCGGTGGAGCGGGCGATACTGGCCGGGGATGAGGAGACCGGCGTGTCGATCATGTCGCTGGACGAGACACTGGACACCGGACCCGTGCACCTCGAACGACGGCTTACCATCGGCGAGCACACGGCGTCGTCGCTGCGCAGCGCCCTCGGGACCCTCGGTGCTCGAGCGCTGGTCGAGGTGCTCGAGCGCCCCGAGCTGCTCGCGCACCCGGTCCCCCAAGAAGGAACAGCCACGTACGCCGCCAAGATTCAACCCGCGGACCTGCACCTGAACGCGGCAATGTCGGTCGAGTACGTGGCGCGCGTCGTTCGACTGGAGCGCGCCTGGCTGTTCGCGGACGGTCGCCGGCTCCTCGTGCTCGCGGTGCGGCCCTTCAGCGGAACGGTCGGTCCGCCGGGCACGATCGCCGCGATCGATGGCGAAGTCGTCCTGAATGGATACGCGGGCGGCGTCGTCATTGAACTACTCAGGCCCGAGGGGTCGCGGACCATGTCCGCGCGCGAGTGGTGGCGGGGGCGCTCGACGCCGTCCAAAGAAGCGGTGTGGGGATAGTGCGGTATCTAGGCTGCAGGGTATGACGTACGCCGACCCGGGAATACCCGGACTGCTACGAGTGGCGCCCTCGATACTCGCCGCCGACTTTGGCTCGCTCGCCGAACAGGTGCGCGCCGTTGACGCCGAGACCGACTGGCTGCACGTCGACGTTATGGACGGCCACTTTGTTCCGAACATCTCGATCGGGCCACCGGTGATCGCGTCGCTTCGACGTTATAGTGATCGATTCTTCGACTGCCACCTCATGATGAGCGAGCCGGGGCGCTACTTTGGCGCCTTCCAACGGGCCGGTGCGAATGGGTGCACGATTCACGTCGAGATCGGCGATACCGCTGCGCTCGTCGCTGAAGCTCGGGCCATCGGGTTGCGCGTCGGGCTGGCCGCGAACCCCGACACGCCCTTCTCGAGGGTGGCGCCATTCTTGGGCGACGTTGACCTGCTCCTGTTGATGACGGTCTTTCCAGGTTTCGGCGGGCAGTCCTTCATGGCCGACGTCATGGCCAAAGTGCGCGAGGCGCGATCGGAGCTCACGAGACAGGATCTCGCCGTGGACATCGAGGTCGACGGCGGCATTGATGTGGACACCGCCGCCGTCGCGGTTCGGGCCGGCGCCAATGTCCTAGTGGCCGGATCGGCCATCTTCGGCAGGGATGATCCTCTCCTGGCGGCGCGGGCGCTGCGCCGCGCGGGTGACGCATGATCGCACTAGACGAGTTGATGCGACTCGCCGTCGACGAGGGCGACAAGGCACGGTTGCACGCGCCGCCTAATCCGTGGGTCGGCGCGCTGGTCGTCGACCCACGCGGCTTGGTGCTGGGCGCGGGTCACACCCAGGTGCCCGGGGACGCTCACGCCGAGGTGGTGGCGCTGCGCCGGGCCGGTGACGCAGCCCGTGGCGCAACGCTGATCGTCACGCTGGAACCCTGCAACCACCACGGACGCACGGGACCCTGTACCGAGGCAATTCTGGCGTCGGGCGTCTCGACGGTGGTCGTTGGCGTGCTCGATGCCGATCGACGGGTGGCGGGATCGGGCGTCGCGGCGCTGCGCGAGGCCGGCGTCGAGGTGACGGTCGGTGTCGAGGCATCACTCGTGCGCGAGCAGTTAGCGCCCTACACGTGGCACCGCGAGACGGGACGACCCTTCGTGGTGCTGAAGGTGGCCGCAACGTTGGATGGCGTGGTCGCCATGGCGGACGGGTCGAGCCAGTGGATTACGAGTGAACCGGCTCGCCGAGATGCGCACGTGCTGCGCGCACGCAGTCAGGCGATCATCGTGGGAGCGGGGACCGTGCGACGAGATAATCCCCGCCTCACGGCACGACTGGATGACGTGGTTCTCGAGCCGTTGCGCGTGGTACTGGGTAACGCTCCACCCACGGCGCGCGTCCAACCTTGTTGGGAGCGTTCGGGCGACTTGGGCGCCATTCTGGACGAGCTCGGCGCCGCCGGCGTGCTGCAAGTCTTGGTGGAGGGCGGACCGTCGACGGCCAGCGCGTTCGTCGAGGCCGGTCTCGTGAACCGCGTCGTGTGGTACGCCGCGCCGGCCCTCGCGGGATCTCGGGGTACCCGCGGTGCGCTGGACGCGATCGGTGCGCCGTCGATGGAGGCGCTGCGGCGCGGGCGATTGGTCGACGCACGGGTCATCGGCGAAGATGTTCGTATCGAAGTGGAGGTCTGATGGCGCTGTCAACGATCGAGGAGGCGGTGGAGGCGCTGCGGCGCGGTGGCATGGTCGTCGTGGTCGACGATGAGGAC
>JAKBCI010000061.1 GCA_021807965.1 Actinomycetes bacterium | reverse complement strand
CGCGTTGATCTGTCGCGCACTCGTGCCCCACTTCGTGTCACGCCAGATCGTGGTCGGTGCGGGCAAGGTCGGAGCCGAAACCGAAGCCGCGCTCGCCGTACGACCCGCCTTCCAAGTGAGTCAACGAGCCGAGTTCTTCGAAGAGGTCGTGGGTCTGGAAACCACGTTGAAACGCCCCATCATCAACACTCGTGACGAGCCGCACGGCGACGCGGAACGCTTTCGTCGTCTGCACGTGATCATCGGCGACGCGAATATGAGCCAGTTCGCCACGTTCGTGAAGTTAGGCGCTACGGCGCTGGCGCTCGCCGTGCTCGAGGACGAGGGAGTCACCCGGTTTCCGCCGCGTCCGCGCGACCCGGTGCGCGCGGTGCGGGCGTTTGCGCTCGATACCACCCTCCGCACTACCGTTGAGTGTGACGACGGCCGACGGCTGAGCGCCTGGGACCTCCAAGACGAACTCTGGCGGCTGGTCGCGGCGTACGTCGAGCGGGGCGGTGGGGAAGCGGTCGCCGAACGCGACGAGGTGGAATTGATCGTGCGTCAGTGGCGCGAACTCCTCGATGGTGTCCGTGACAACCACGCCGCCGTGGCGGATCGGATCGACTGGGTAGCCAAACTGCGAATCATCCGTGGCTACCAGGAGCGCTACGATCTTGCGGCGACCGATGCGCGGCTTCGGGCGATTGATTTGCAGTACCACGACCTACGCCCCGAACGCTCCCTGTCCAGCCGGGTTGGTCTGCGTCAGCTCGAGTCGCCCGAGGCGGTCGCCGACGCCGTGTCGAGGCCTCCAGCCACCACGCGAGCCTTTTTCCGCGGGCAGTGCGTCATGCGGTACCCGAATCAGATCGCCGCGGCCAACTGGGATTCGGTGGTCTTTGACCTCGGCAACGGCCCACTACAGCGCGTACCCATGCCTGATCCACTCCGTGGTACCGCCGAGCTTACGTCGCACCTCTTTGAATCGAATTCGACGGCTATAGCCCTATTGGCCGCGTTGGACGGGTAGAACTAATGGCATGAGTGAACAAGAACGTATCCACAAACAACGGGTCGCTCGAGCCGCAGATTCAGTTGCGGACGTCTCGGTAGACGCCTCGAAGGGCGAGCAGCTGAAGGCCGACCTTGACGACTTGCTCGACGAGATTGACGAAGTGCTCGAGGAGAACGCCGAAGAGTTCGTGCGCAACTACGTCCAAAAGGGCGGCGAGTAGATGGGGCTCCCGTTGTTCAACGCCAGCGACGATCCCGGTCCGTCATTCGCGACGTTCGCCGAACGAGCCGGATTGGTAGGCGCTGAATGGGGCTCGACGTCGTCGACCCACGCGACCACGGTCGTTGCCGTGCGCTACCTCGGTGGCGTCGTGATGGTCGCGGACCGTCAGGCCACCAGCAGTTACATCGCCAGCCGTGACGTGCGCAAGATTGAGGCGGCCGACCACAACACGGCTATCGCCATATCCGGTAGCGCGGCCCGGGGCATGGAGTTCATTCGCATGGCCCAGCTCTCCTTCGAACACTACGAGAAGATGACCGACTCGGCGCTGAGCCTGAAGGGCAAGGCGAACTACCTCTCACCACTAGTGCAGCGCAACAACCTGGGCACACCGCTCACCGTCATCCCGCTGCTAGCGGGCTGGGACCCTAGTTACAACGACGGACGAATATTCGAATACGACGGTGCCGGTGGCTGCTACGAGCGACGAGACTTCGCAACGATTGGATCGGGGTCGCCCTTCGCCGAGAGTGCGCTGCGACTCGGCTATCGAACCGACCTCGATCGCGACTCGGCGATCGACCTCGGCGCGCTGGCCGTCTACGAGGCGGGCGATAACGACCCGAGCACCGGCGGACCCGATTTCGTTCGCAATATCTTTCCCATGATCGTGACCATCGATGAACGCGGATTCGCCGAACTGCCCGACGACGAAGTTCGACGACGCTTCGCGACAATCAACGAGCGACGCACCCAGAGTCAAGGCGTCGCGGGGGGATCGCTGCGATGACCAACTTCTTCTACGTATCGCCCGAGCAGCTGATCAAGGACCGCGCCGAATTCGCGCAGAAGGGCATCGCTCGCGGACGCTCAATCGTTGCGGCGATCTACGACGTCGGTGTGGTCATGGTGGCCGAGAACACGTCGGCGTCGCTCAACAAGATCTCTGAGATCTACGACCGCATTGCCTTCGCCGGCGTTGGCCGGTACAACGAATTCGACCGGCTTCGCGAGGCTGGTATCCGCTGGGCCGACGGCACCGGTTTCACCTATTCGCGAGAGGACGTCGACGCAAGGGCTCTGGCCAACTACTACGCTCAACACGTCGGCGACATGTTCACCGAGGGCCAAAAGCCCCTCGAAGTGGAAATACTCGTCGCTCAGTTGGGCAGCGCGCTTCGGCCAACGAAACTCTACCGCATCGCCTACGAGGGGACCATCTCGGACGAGGCCCGCTTCGCGGTACTCGGGGGTGACGCGGAGACCATCAAGAGCCGGTTCGTTGCCGCCCAGAGCGACGTCGCACCCCTGGCCGAGACGTTGCGACACGCCGTAGACGCGCTGTCTGGCCCAGACCGAACCATCGAGGTCGTCGACCTCGAAGTCTGCGTGCTCGAAGATCGCGGGACACGACGCACGTTCAACCGATTGTCCGACCAGCGAGTCGGGGAGTTGCTCGGCCCGTGAGCAGCTGATGCTTCGGCGAATATTCGGCGTCGAGACCGAATTCGGCATTACGTTCTCGCTGCGGGGGCAGCGCCGTCTGAGCCCCGATGAGGTCTCACGATTCCTCTTTCGCAAGGTGGTCGCGTGGGGCCGATCGAGCAACGTCTTCCTCGAGAACGGTAGCCGGCTGTACCTCGACGTGGGAAGCCACCCCGAGTACGCCACCGCCGAGTGCGACTCGCTCACTGACCTCGTCGCCCAGGACAAGGCGGGCGAGGCCATTTTGCGCGAACTGGTCACCTACGCTCAGCAACAACTCACCGACGAGGGAATCCGCGGTGACATCTACCTGTTCAAGAACAATACGGATTCCTCGGGGAACTCCTACGGCTGTCACGAGAACTACTGCATCGAGCGCATCGACGATCTGTCGCGACTCGAACAGGTGTTCATTCCGTTCCTGATCAGTCGCCAAATATTTGCCGGCGCCGGCAAGGTGGTCTCATCACCCAAGGGCACCGCCTATTCGATGAGCCAACGCGCCGAGCACATCTGGGAGTCAATCTCCTCGGCCACCACGCGCAGCCGACCCATCATCAATACCCGTGATGAGCCCCACGCCGATCCCGAGCGGTACCGACGGCTCCACGTCATCGTCGGCGATTCGAACATGAGTGAGTTCGCGACGTTTCTCAAGGTCGGCACGGCCTCCGTCGTTTTAGCCATGATCGAAGACCGAACGACGGTGCTGCGCGACTACAACCTGGCTTCGCCGATTAACGCGCTGCGCGATATCGCCTACGACCTCTGGAGCAAAGAGCCGATCAAGCTGACGTCCGGTCGGGATATGACAGCCCTAGAAATCCAAGACGATCTCTGCGAGCGCGCCGAGCTCTTCGCCCAGAACCGCAATCTGCCCGACGACCAGCGCCTCGCCGTGCGCTTGTGGCGAGAAGCGATCGACGACTTTCGCAGCGATCCGATGTCCCTCGCCGACCGAGTGGATTGGATTGCCAAATTGCAGATCATCGAACGAGAGCGCGAGCGGCGCGGCCTCGCGTTGAGCGACCCGCGAATCGCGCTCATCGATCTGCTGTACCACGACACCGACTTGGACCGTGGTCTGCACTACCGACGTCAACAACGCGACCACTTTCGACGGATGGTCGACGACGACGCCATCTCCACCGCCGCCGTCGAGCCCCCGGCGACGACACGCGCTCGGATGCGCGGCACCTTCATCCGCGTCGCCAAAGAGTGGCGTCGCGATTACACCGTCGACTGGGTGCACCTCAAGCTCAACGACGAGATGCAGCGCACCGTGCTCTTGAAGGATCCCTTCAAGAGCACGGACGAACGCTTTCAGAAGCTACTCGCGTCCCTGGAGCGACGAGATAGGTAAGTAAGGGCCGACTAACCTTGCTACGTGCCTGACGACCTCGTCGAACCAGATTCGACCACCGCTGCCGTTGGAGTTGATCCGATCGAGGCCGTCGTGAACAGCGTGGCTCGACCGCGGCGCCGTCGATCGACGCTGATCGAATGGGTCATCATCCTCGTGGTGGCGCTCGGCGTCTCCCTGCTGATGCGCGCCTACGTCGTTCAGCAGTTCTACATTCCGTCGGGTTCGATGGAGCCAACGTTGCCGATCGGTGACCGCATCCTCGTTTCCAAGCTCTCCGTCACCCTCGGCACGATTCACCGAGGGGACATTGTTGTCTTTCGGGCACCGGCGGCGGCACTGACCGACTGCACCGACGCGGTC
Organism: Actinomycetes bacterium; assembly: GCA_021807965.1. The sequence continues at coordinate 3,766 of JAKBCI010000061.1, read as the reverse complement.
CCTATCTTCATCAAGCGGGTCATCGGCCTGCCCGGAGACCACTTGACGTCACGCGGCAATACGATCTACGTAAACGGTAAGGTGCTCGACCAGACCTGGACGCACTACGAACCACTCGGCACGCCGATCGGCAACGTCACGGTTCCGCCCAATAGGTACTTCTTGATGGGGGACAACCAGAGCGAATCCTGCGACAGTCGAACGTGGGGGACAGTGCCTCGCTCGAGCATCATTGGCAAGGCGTTCTTCCGCCTGTGGCCGCTCTCACAATTTGGCTTCCTCTAAACGTTGCGCAGTGACGCCCCTACAATGGGGGAGTGTTGAGTCTGAGCCCCATCAAGATCATGGTGATCGTGGCCGTGATTCTCTTGCTGCTCGGACCCGACAAATTACCCGAGGTGGCCCACAAGCTGGGCTCTAGTTGGCGGGCGCTCAAGCGAATACAGGAACGCGTTGAAGAAGAGGTGCGCGGCGTCATACCAGACCTTCCCAGCGCGAGTGATCTCGCCCGCGTCGTGCGCAGTCCGGTAAACCTGCTAAACGAACTCGCCAATCGAGCCGAGGCGCGAGAGTCGAGCTCCGCACCGAGTGACCTTGCCCCCACCGACGTAACCGAACCCGACGAGCCACCGTCGCCACCACCCATCTCATATTCGAACGCGCCACCGCCTGACCTCGCCTCGGACCCGGGCCCCGTCGACCCGTCACTCAACTAGCTCGCCATGTCACGTTTCCGTAAAGCCGAGTCGGGGATGACGCTGGCCGAGCACCTCGCCGAAGCCCGACGACGATTTCTCCTGTCGTCGGGATCCATCATCGTGCTGGGCGTACTCGCGTTCTTGCTGTACACGCCAATTCTGCACATTCTCCAAGAGCCCTACTGCCGCGCCGCGCCCGACCACTGCAGATTCCTGGTTACCAATCCCCTAGACGGGTTGACGCTGCGCATCAAGATTGCGTTCTTCGGCGGTCTCGTCTTCGCGTCGCCCATAGTGTTCTGGCACGTGTGGCGTTTCATTACCCCGGGCTTGAAGGCGACCGAACGCCGGTACGCCGTGCCCTTCGTGTCGGCTTCGTTCGTGTTCTTCGCTGCCGGCGTGACGGTCGCCTACTACAGCTTTCAGCACGCCATTCAGTTCCTCCAGTCCATTGGCGGACGAACCCTCGTGTCCGAGTACAACCCCAATCAGTACCTCGGGCTGTTCTTGCTGATGATGTTCATCTTCGGCGTCACGTTTGAGTTCCCCGTCGTGTTGGTCGCACTCGAGTTGGCCCGCATCGTCACGCCCCGCCAGCTGCTGCGATCCTGGCGCTACGCCCTGATTGCCATCACGATTGCCGCGGCCGTCTTCACGCCGAGTGGCGACCCCTTGTCGATGCTCGCGTTAGCGCTACCCCTGACCGCGTTCTACTTCCTCGCAATCGGGGTCGGCAAGTTGTTGCACCGGTGAGCCGCGAATACCGCGACGACTTCGTCAACGGCCTTGGCTTCGGCCTCGACGGCTTCCAGCACGCCGCGTTCGACGCCGTCGAACGGGGAGTCAACGTACTGGTTAGCGCGCCAACGGGGTCGGGAAAAACGATTGTCGCCACGTTCGCGATCGGTCGAAGGATAGAACAAGGCCAGCGCGCCTTCTACACGACGCCACTGAAGGCGCTTTCTAACCAGAAGTACCACGAACTCGCCGAACGCTTCGGTACCGAGCGCGTGGGACTCTTGACCGGGGATACGTCGATCAACCGTGGCGCTGACGTGGTCGTGATGACCACCGAGGTGCTGCGCAATATGCTGCTCACGGATTCCCTCCAACTCCGCGACCTCGCCGTCGTGGTCCTCGACGAGGTTCACTACCTCCAGGATCCATATCGAGGCGGGGTCTGGGAGGAGGTCCTGATCCTTACGCCCCCGCCAGTCCAGTTCGTGGCCCTGTCCGCCACCGTCGGTAATGCGCCGTTCGTGGGAGAGTGGCTGAACTCCATTCGCGGGACGACCGAGGTGATCGTCGAATCTCACCGACCCATCTCGCTGCGTAATCACGTGTCGGTCGTGCGTCGTGGGCAGAACTCGGCCGAACTGCTCGAACTGTTGACGGATCACCAGCTCTCCGACAGCGCACGTCGCATCGATAATCTCATGAAGTCCTCGCGACGCTTCCGTCCGGGCCCCAAGTGGCGTGGTCCAACCACTGGCGCGCCGCCGCCGCCGTTTCGCGCGCCGCGACGAAGTGAATTGCTCCGCTCCCTCGAAGTCGCCGATCTCTTGCCGGTCATCGTCTTCATCTTCTCGCGAGCCGCCTGCGACGACGCCGTCAACCAGTGCCGCCGGGACGGACTTCGCTTCACCACCGCCGAGCAGCGCACCGACATCGAGAGCATCGCGCATCTTCGCCTGGCTCGATTCAGTAACGACGAGCTGCGCGCTCTCGAGTACGACGACTTCCTCGACAGCCTCGTTCGCGGCCTGGCGGCGCACCACGCCGGCATGATCCCGGCGTTTCGCGAAATCGTCGAGGCGTGTTTTGAACGCAACCTGTTGGGTGTTGTGTTCGCCACCGAAACGCTGGCGCTCGGGATCAACATGCCGGCGCGCACCGTTGCCCTCGAGCGATTTTCCAAATTCTCCGACGCGGGCCGGTCGTTTCTCACCAGCGCCGAGTACGCGCAGATGACTGGACGAGCCGGGCGGCGCGGACTCGACGACGAGGGCCACGCGATCATCTGTTTCAACCCGGAAGTTGCGATGCGCGACGTCGCTCGGATCGCGATCGCCCCTCCCGCGGATCTTCATTCGTCGTTTCGCCCCACCTACAACTTCACCGCTAACCTCATCGACCACTTCGACCTCGAGACCGCGGTGACGGTCGTGGAGCGTTCCTTCGCGCAGTTCGAGGCCGCGGCTCGTCCGGCGGCCTCGCGACGCTCCTTGAGCGACGTGATGCTCGCACGCCACCGGGTACTCGAGGCGCTCGGCTACGCCGAAGGTTGGAGGCTCACCGACGACGGGCAGCTACTTCGATCGCTGTACCACGAGAGCGACCTGCTCGTTGCCGAGGCGCTGCGCGAGGGCTTGCTCGACGACCTCGACTCGGCGTCGCTCGCCGGATTCGTCTCCTGCTTCGTCTTCGAACGAAAACGCCCACGACAGACCCCCCACGCCGCCAAGTCGGTAACGACTAAGAAGCGCCGAACGATTCCCGATCGGGTTGGTCGCGAACGACGCCTCTCGCTCGAAGACCGCCTGCGTTCATTGAGCGTGCGCGTGGCGGCCGTGCGCGAGATCGAATCTCGCAACCAGTTGAGCCACGGCCGCGATCCCGACGGAAGCTTCGCTCACGTTATTACCGCCTGGGCGAGAGGCGCAACGCTCGCCACGGTGCTCGATCTCGCGGACGTCGAAGTCGGCCAGACCTCGCCGGGAGACTTCGTTCGAGCGGCCAAGCAGGTGGCTGATCTCTGCGAGCAGCTCGCTCGACTTCGCAGCCTCGGCCCCGTCGCTGAGCGCGCCGCCGATGCCCGTGACGCCATCGTGCGCAGCGTGGTCGCCACCGCTACGATGGTCCACCCTCTACGCCAGTCCGAGCCCTAACCTCTATCTGTCATGCACGCTTACGTCGCGGAAGAGTTCACCGACGCCGAGCGTACGGTGCTACGCCGATACTTCACGAACCTCGACGGACCCGTATTTGCCCTGGTTAACTTGCCAGAAGTGGTCAAGGGGGCTCTCTTCGCGCGTTATTCCCGCGCCACGAAGAGCCTGCGTCGGCTC
>JAKBCI010000060.1 GCA_021807965.1 Actinomycetes bacterium | reverse complement strand
GTGAACGCCGCGCCGAGCAACTGCTTGCGCCGATCCGAAATGGGTGCCGTCACGTAGTCGCTCACGCGCTCGGCGTTGGACTCGAACACGTCCGTGAGGTTGGGATGGCGCCGATCGAAACGACGCATCAGGTCGTCCATCCCGTGTTCAACCTCGAGCTCGCTCAACGCAAGGATGCGTTCGACGGCGCCCGAGGCCCTCGACTCGCTACCCCCGACAAGCTCTTGTCCCGGTATGAACAGCCTGGAGACGACGCGCGACGCGTCAGACTTCAGGCGCCACGCGCCTCGCGTCGCCAGACCCATGTCGCTCACGAATGGCTCAGCGCAAACCGACGAGCGTGTTGCATGGTGGTGAGGAACGCAATCGTTGACTCCGCCCCTTGGTTGACGTTTGGTCCCGTAGCGGTCAGTCCGTCGTATCCCCCTCCGGACTCGACGTCGTACATCACCGCGCCTCCGTCATTATCTCCGAGAAACCAGTTAACCGAACGCACGATGCCATCAATCCACGATACGTCACCAGTCAGCTCGAACGCGTGCACGCACGCGTCAGCCATCGACGCAACTTCGATTGGCTGCTGGTCAAACTGTCCAGCGCCGTCGCGCTGTCCACGACCTCCAACCGGGGTCACCGATAAGTGGCTATCGCGCGTCTCCATCGCGAGCAGCCAGTGCAGCCGGCGCAGGCCCGCTTCGAACAAGTCGTGGTCCCTCACGTGAGCGCCAACGGCAATCAGCGCTTCGGCCAGGACGGGATTCGCGTAGGTCAAACGACGTTCGGGCCAGCGCCAGTCATCGCCGTACTCTCTGCGGCTCAACAGCGGCACGCTCGCATCCACGAGTTCGTGGGCGCCACGGTGGTCGCCATCGACGCGCAGGACCTCAACGGCGCCCAGAGCAGCCCACGCCATAGAGCGCGGCCACGGTGACCGAACTGTGGCCGCGCGTTCGAAAATCGCCATCGCTTGGGTACGCCGAACGGAATCGTTCGAACGGGCAATGGTTGTTCCGAGCGCCCAGACCGCTCGGCCCCAGCAGTCCTCGGCACTCGTCGGCCCACGCCACTCCCCAGACGCGAGTCGGCGATTGCGAAAACGACCGTCCGAACTTTGCGCCAGCGCTAGAAACTCCAGCGACGACGTCGCCAAGTCACTGAGCACCGGCGAAAGGTCCCGCTCACGCTCGAGGACGAGCAAGACCCGTGCCACGTCATCTGTGCAGTAGCCGTGTTCGACGCGAGGGTTCGTTCGGTCGGCGTGCTCGTACGTGCCGTACGGACCGGTCAGTGCCACCAGGTGATCAAAATTCGGTTGGGGTACCTCGATCAAGCGCCAACCCTGACGTTCGTGAGGTGGCGACGTGCAACCTCAAGGTATTGGTCGGCCACCGCGTCCCAGCTCAGCCCCGGAGCGAGTCGCCGTGCCTGAAGGGCCATGTTCGAGGTAAACGTCACGTCCGTGGCCACGCGGCGCATTGCGCCAGCGAGCGCGGCGGGATCGCGATGGGGAACGATGATCCCTGCACCACCGGACAGCAGTTCACGTGAATGAGGAAATGACGTGGCGATCACGGGCTTGCCGGCCGCAACCGCGTCGACGAGTACCCCCGAGGTCGCTTGCTCCGACGTGTCGTAGGGCAGAATCACGGCATCCGCCGTGGCGATAAGCGCCGCCAGCGAATCGAGATCGCGATACGAATTGTCGAACTGCACGAGATCGCGTACCAAATTGCTGGCAACGCGATCTTCCAGCATCGTGCGATAGGCCTCGCCATGGGCCGTCAGCACCTTCGGGTGCGTACGACCCGAGATTACGTACTGCGGCGTGGGAATCAAGTCTCGAAGACTAGGTAGCGCATCGATTACCCATTCGATACCCTTGCCTGGGCCAATCAATCCCCACGTCAAAAATCGCGGTACCTGATTCGGGACTTTCGCTTCGCGTGCCGATGACGTTGCGGCACCGTGCGGAATGACGTCAATGGGGGTGCCACCAACTTCGTAGACGCGCCGCAGTACCCTAGCCGCGGCGCTTGTCATCACGACGACCGACTCCACGCGCGCAATCACTTCGTTGAGTACTCGCCACTGGTTCGGTGTCGGCGACGGCAGCACCGTGTGCAACACGGCGATGGCGGGGACGCGCAGACCGCCGAGAATCCGTAGCACGTCAGCACCGTCACGACCGCCGTACAGTCCGTATTCGTGTTGGATTACCGCGACGTCGCATCGATTGAGTGCCGCAACGGACCTCGATCCCGACGTCGGATCCGAGACCACCAACTCGCTGACCACGTGAAGTGGTGCCTCGGTGCCCAGTTCGGAACGCTCAAGTATCCGAACGAGATTTACCTCAATGCCCCGTTGCATCAGGGATCGTCCGAGCGCCGTCGTAAAGGTGGCGATGCCACACGGTGTCGGCGGTGCGGTACTGACGAAGCCGAATACCGGCGACCGGGTGCTCATCGTCCGTCACCGAACATTGCGCGACTACCGCCGCCACCGGTTCGACGGCTCGTGAACGTGGCACGCGACGACGAGGCCAGCGCACCATCGCGACCCTGAAGCCAATCACTCGATGGTGAGATCACGAGAAACGGTACTGACCGCATGTCACGCCAATCGTTGAAGAGGCGTCGTGCCCGTAGGAGAGACAATCGCCGTGACCGTCCGCCCGAACTTGGCGTCTCGCAGCGCAAGGAACGATTCCTCACTGCTCCATCGTACCCGGGCTAGCGAAATGTCGATCAATGCACAACGCGCACTAGGTGGCGTAGGAGTTCGGACGCGCCGAAATCGCTTGAAGACGCAAGTACTTGTTTCGACACGCGCCTCGGACGTTGTCGCGCCGCACGTCGGTCGTGTCTCCACGTGCGAGATCCCACGCGCGCGATACCACGGACACGGCCTTCCGACGAATAGCGTGCACTAATCGAACGTGGGGTCGGGTGAGCGCGAGAAGCCCTCGTGCACCATGCGAGCGATGTTTGGGACAAGTGATCGCGAGCGTTACCCATCGTGCGTACTTGGACACCACCCATCTTTGTCGCGCAGCGTCGTATGTCTTGAACGACACCGGACGGTCACGCGACTCTGGAGGTCGATCCCGTGGACGTCGCGAACGAAACCTAACGCCAGCGAACGACGCGTGCTGCAATTTATTACGTACTAGAACGTTTCCCGTCGCCAGTGTCTAACAATACCGTTACAATGTCGCTTTCATTTTGCACTCTGTAACAACGTCGCGATCGACTCACTTTCAAAGTCAGTACACTCGATCAGGCGGGTCACTAATGCAACGTCGCCAATCAGAATTCCGTCTACTCGCCAGTGGAGCAACGGCTCGGCGTCTTGATTCATAAACGACTGTTATAGAGATGAGGTCACGATGGGCACACGTCGTTGCCCGATGGATGAGTCGACTGTTGCAGCGTGTTGGGGCGTTCACATCACGCTCCGGTGTCGCCGCGGCGGTGGCAATCGTGATGGTTGCCTTCATCACAACGCTTAGCATTTATGGCTTCACGAGCCGATGGCAGGTGGCTTTTCAACGATCGCCGAATCATTCACGCTGGTCATGCTGTTCGCGATTCAGCACACGCAGAGTCGTCAGCAGATCGCCTTGCAACTAAAGCTTAACGAGCTGATACGAACATCCCCACACGCCGACGATCTGCTCGTGCTCATTGAACTCGCCGAGGACGCAGAACTTCTCGAACGCGAGCAGGGTCAAGTCGATCACCACGAGCAACTCCGCGACGCGAGTGTTCACACCTAATTGTCTCGCACGGCTCTCCGTAAATGAGAGCATGTCTCGTCGAACGACTATTCACAGGAAGTTGTCATACTCGCTGGTGACAAGGACGTTAATACAGTTATTTCGCTCGCGTACAACGTCAGAATTCACATTTACCGATTGAAGACATGCGGCCACGGTTATGCTCGCGATCAAAGCATCGTTTAGGGCACTGAACCAGTGCAACCACAAGCGATGATGAGGGAGTTCATGATGAGAGCCAGTCACCGATCGCCAACCGCTAGTTTCGGACAGCGCGCTGTCGACTAGACGACCGTCGGGCGAATACTCCTACGCCGGCGTACGTTCGGCTCGCTCGCGGCGCTCAGTGTGGTTAGCGTCAGTGCACTGTTAATTGCCGGTTTCGGGGGAGTTTTAGCCTCGGCCGCCACAACGCCAACTCTAGGATCGGCCTCGACGTACGCAGTGCTGGCCGGCTCGACACTTACCAATACGGGCCCGACCCTAATCACCGGCGATGTTGGGATAGCGCCCGGAACGTCCCTGACTGGATTTCCGCCTGGGACGGTGTCAGGGGCAACCAACCTCGCTAACACACAGTCCCAAGCCGCGCAGACCTCAGCGACGGCCGCGTACTTGTCGGTCGCCGGTGCTCCGCCAACGGCCACGGTCGCCAATGTGAGTCTCGGCGGACTGATTCTCACTCCTGGCGTCTACAGTGCCGCCACATCCCTGTCATTGACCGGGGCGGTCACGCTCAACGCGGGAGGCAATGCCTCGGCGGTCTTTATTTTTCAGGCCGGTTCCACCCTCACCACCGCGACGAGTAGTTCAGTGGTGCTGATTAATGGCGCGCAGGCTTGTAACGTCTTCTGGCAGGTCGGATCTTCCGCCACGCTTGGCACGTCGACATCGTTCGCTGGAACGATTCTGGCGCTTACCACGGCAACCTTGGATACCGGAGCGACCGTGAGCGGACGAGTCTTGGCCCAGACCGGCGCAGTAACACTCGATGACAACCAAGTCGCGGTTCCGACCTGCTCGACTGCTACAACGACGACCACCACCACACCAGTCACGACGACCACCACCACACCAGTCACGACGACCACCACCACACCAGTCACGACCACCACCACACCAGTCACGACGACCACCACCACACCAGTCACGACGACCACCACCCCAGTGGTGACAACGACGACCACACCGGTCACGACGACCACGACACCACACGTTCCCCTGGGTGCGCCGAAAACGGGCTTTGGTGGTGCCGCCGGTCCAAGTTCACCGATGCCGCTACTGATTGGGATTGGCGCGTTTTTCCTCGCGGTACTTGCTGGTACCGCTGCGCTGCGTAGTCGCCGCCGGTAAGGGAGTGTCTCGGAGCAATCCACGCGTCCACCAGAGTCGTTCACGAGCTGAGCGACTCTGGTGGAGTGCGACGGTAGCCGCCATTGCCGTTGGCGTGGTGGCTACGGTGAACGCTCTTCCGACACGAGATCCGAATTCCCTCGTCTTATCGACCGCACGCATCGGACCGGGCTCAGTTGTCAGCGTTGTCCCGAAGATTCGTATTTCCCTGCCTGAATGGCTCACCATACCGTCGCTGGGAATCCGCGTCGCCATCGGACGGTTGGGACTCGAGCCAAACGGTCAGGTTATGGTTCCCACCAGCGTGAGCGTCGTGGGTTGGTACGTTCACGGGCCACCGCCTGGTCAACTTGGCTCGGCGGTGATTCTTGGCCACGTTGACGCCTACCTGGGACCCGGCATTTTTTTTCGACTCAAGGATCTCAAAGCTGGCCAGATTATTGAGGTGACGGCCGCTGAGGCCCTCACCTTGCACTTTCGCGTCGCTCGCGTGATGCAGTTTGCCAAATCACACTTTCCGGATCAGCTCGTGTACGGTTCGCACGGTCAACGCTCCCGGCAACTCGTTACGTGTGGCGGAACCTTCAACCACGCGACCGGCAGCTACGAATCGAACATCGTGGTATTTAGCACGCTTATTTCTCCACGCGCCTCGCTCTAGGAGCTCGGCAACGGACTGCTTGGGCCCCTCTCGCCGCGATCTCCAGTTCGAGCACTACCGCAACGACCCTCTATTCATCTCGTACGTACCGGCTCAACACTTTCGCGCTTCGGACGGCGCAGCGTGTCGAATGCCCAAGGCGCTACTTGATGCCTCGTCAGCCGATTGAGTAGCGAGGACCGACGTGAACGTCTGATCATCGGTCGGCGCGGACCCTACCAAGGTGGCAGTTATGGCGATCGGTGCTTCGCCGGTGCACGGGCCAACGCAGGAACCACACCGCATCAGTGAACTACAACGATCGCGCCCGTGCCAACAAGAATCGCGACGAGCGCTAGTGGAGCTCCAACCGCGAGGCGAACACCTCGGCTCCACGGTGCGACGGGATGCTTCGCCAGCGAGTCAAGGACCTTGAAGACGACGCTCGGCAGAATGATCCATATGAACGCGCCGCGCAACGCGGCTGGGGTACCCGGAACACCGACCAGCAGCGTGGATAAGACCTGGCCGATAACGAGCGTCAGCGCAAACAGCGTGAAGCCCCTCGGTAGCCAACGATCGATCCAGCCTATGTCGGGTAGTCGTTCATCGTAGAGACGCGTGACTTGGGGCACCACAACGAGCGCCGCACCGACCAGGCTGGTGGCCCCGAAACCGATATACGGAACGGCAATGAGAAAGAAGATGACGGTCCGAATGGCGATTGCCGTGATCGTGGCGCGCACGCTGAGCTCGTCCAGGTGTTCTGGATGCACTGCCATCATCCGACGCGGGTAGAGGTGCGTGGCGATGTCCTCGAGCCCCAAGCGCACGATGATGACGCCTGCCACGATCCACCGTGCGAGGTCGATTTGCGCTGCGTTCGTGATCTCGAGTCCACTCAAGCCATTGAGTCCTCGTAGTGCGGCGCCGACGCCAATGGCTACGGCGAACGGCACCAGCGAGTAATCAATGACACGTTCGAACCGCTCAGTTGACGAATCGAGTAGAAAGCGACGCAGTGGTCGAACCACCTGGGCCAGGGTCGTGGTCGCCACCACGGTAATCACCAGGCCGATCGCCGTGCGAAGTCCCATGAGATCGACGCCGCGACCGAACGCCAACGCCGCGACCACGAGTACCAACCATCCGGCCACGGCCGCCAGTGTGTCGAGAGCAGAAATCACGAGCAAGGCCAGTAGAACGCCAAACGACGGGATGAGCGGTGACCACGAAGCGGTCGCTGCGCCAACTACGCCCGTGAGGGCCCCAGCGAGCACGAGTGCCACCGATCCACTCCCAAAGATCGCTCGGGCCCACGTGCCGTCGAGCGTGACGCGCGGTATTGCCGCCGACATCCGGGCGAGCCGAGACGCCAGCCGCACGAAGAATCGATCAACGTTGGCCGTTCCGGGTAATCGCCAGGTCCAGCTTTTGTCGCCCCACGCTTCGCGGTCCTCGCCAACCCGCTCGAGCACCATCAACTCGAGTCCTTCGATTGCGTCGTCTGCCAATTCGCGACCCTCGCGTCGCGAGCCGCTCCTGCCCAGTGAAATCGAACCTGAACCCGCGCCAGCTCCGGCGCCAGCGCCAGCGCCTGTTCCGAGCGTCATCCCGGCCGCCGAGCCGATCGCCACTAGTGACAAGAGGGCAGCGCCGGTAACGACGACGCCTGCCGACTCGAGCGGATGTGCCGCTGGCGAATACGCAGGAAGATTCGTAGCTAAAGACAGCGCCATTGAGGCGTCGTTGACGGGCTGGCCGGGCGCTAGAAGCGACGAAGGGCCTAAGGCGGTGACGATACCCTGCGAGTTAATCGAAAAAGGCAGCGCTTCAACGTAGTCGTTTCCCGAACTAGACGCACTGGCTTCAATGACGTGAACGCCCGCAGGCAGGTACGTGGGCAGGTGCGTTGAAAGACCCGACACACCCGCTGGGCCGACATGGTCTGTCAACAGCTGCTGTGCCGTCGAGTGAACGCTGACCACCAATGTCAACGCGCGCCCCAGGGCACCAACGCTCACGGTCACGGTTCGGTCAGCGAATGACCGACCAACTACCAGTCCCGTGTGCAAGGCGACCATGCTCTGCGACGCGATAGTGAACGGAGACGATGAACCTTCGACTCCGTGAGGTTGAACGTTCGACGTGGTCGTCGGCGACGTGGTTGTCGGCGACGTGGTTGTCGGCGACGTGGTTGTCGGCGACGTGGTTGTCGGCGACGTGGTCGTCGGCGTTGTAGAGGTCGGCGACGTTTCGTGCGTTGGTCTCGGCAACTTTGTTGGGTGTTCGTTCTTAACGTGGATCGGCGTAGTCGGCGTCACAACGTGGTGACGTGGGCGTCGGCGACGCGAGCGTTCATCATGATTCGCGTGCGCATGGTGATCGCTACGATGGGTAGCAGTGCTTGAACGAGACTGCGAGGTCGTTGCAGTTCCTTTCGGAACTGACTTCCCAGCATGG
>JAKBCI010000059.1 GCA_021807965.1 Actinomycetes bacterium | reverse complement strand
GCGCGAACTGGCGGCGCTGATCCCTGGCGTCGGCGATCTCGACGAACTCGAGCGCGCCAAGTCGCTCGCCGACGGCTGGGCGGCCCTCTTCGCCCAGCGCGCTACGTGGCGCGACTTCTACTTGACCGCGAGCGCGCTCGGCGACCACGACGAGCCGAGTCCGTGGAATGTCGTGGTAACGGCCGCCTCGATGGTGCACCGGGCCCTCGACGGCGCGGCTCGCGGGGCGCTCGCTAACGATGTTCAGAAGCTGGCCGATCCCCACTTCGCCCGCCTCGGGTGGGATCGGCAACCGACCGACGGCGCGCTGAGCGCCCAGGTGCGCGCGCACGTCATCAATCTGCTCGCGACGGTCGGCGCGAATGAGGACGTGCGCGCCGAGGCACTGCGGCGCTTCGACGCCGGTGCGCTCGATGGCGACCTCGCCCTCGTGACCCTGCGTATCGTCGCCAGTCACGACCGGCCGGGCGACTACGAGACATTCCTCGAGCGCCACCGTGCCGCTCGCACGCCGCAGGAGGCCATTCGCTACCTCTACGCCATGGGTTCCTTCAACGATCCGACGGTGGCGCTCGACGTGGCCGCGAGGTGCCTCCACGAGTTTCGCAGCCAAGACGCGCCTCTCGTTCTGCCGATCCTGATGCGCAACGAGGCCACTGGCCCCGCCGTGTGGCGCTACCTCGCCGAGCACTGGGACGAGGCCATCGCGCGATTCTCACCGAGCCTGCACGCACGACTCGCGTCAGGCATCCCCACCTTCATCAACGACCCGGCCCTCGCGGACGAGGTGGAGGCGTTTCACCGGGCTCACCCCGTCGTGGGCGGCTACCCGGCCTCGGTGGTGCAGTACCTGGAGATGATGCGCGTGGGTCAGCGCTTCGCCGCCGCCGTGCAATCCCAGTTCTGACGCCATGGCCATCGGGACCTTCGCGGGAATCATGGCCCTCATGTTCCTGCTGGAGTTGCCCGACAAGACCATGATCGCGACCGTCGTCATGTCGACGCGAGCGCGGCCGTCGTCCATCGTGATCGGCGCGTCGGCGGGATTTGTCGTGCAGATGGGCATCGCGGTGGCGGCGGGGAGCTTGTTGACGCTGCTGGCGGCGCGGCCGAAGGACGTGGTGGTGGCCGCGCTCTTCTTGGGTGGCGCGGCCTACCTGTTCCTTGTGCCCGAGCGTCACGAGGAACGCGAGGGAGCGGTAGTGGCCACTCGCGAGAAACCGGGAACGCGGTGGCGCGAAGTCTCGACTGCCTTCACGGTCATCTTCCTCGGCGAGTTCGGCGATCTCACGCAGATCCAGGCGGCGAACTTGAGCGCGAAGACCCACCAGCCCCTCCTGGTCTTCGTCGCCTCGTCCGTCGCACTGATCGCCGTCTCGTTCCTCGGTGCCTACGGTGGCCGCGCCCTCCAACGGGTAGTGCCACTGCGCGTGATCCGCTTTGGCGGCGGCGCCGTCTTTGCGGGCCTGGGCGTCTTCACGCTGGTCCAGGCGGTGCGGGGATGAACCTCGACGAGCTGGTCGCCTTCGCGCGGACCGTGCGCGGCTTCATGCCCGACGACGAAGGTGGCGCCCTCACGCGCCACGGCCTGGCCGCCGGACAGCGCCGACCCGGCGGAACGTGGCTCGAAATCGGCGCCTGGTGCGGCAAATCAGCCGTGTACCTGGGTGCCGCCGCGGCGGCCACGTCGAGCGTGCTGTACTCGCTTGACCACCATCACGGCAGTGAAGAGAATCAGGCGGGATGGGAGCACTTTGACCCCGATCTCGTCGATTCGCACGACGGACGACTGAATACGCTCCCGTGGTGGCAGCGTACGATCGCCGCGGCGGGCCTCGAATCGACGGTGATCGGGGTCGTGGGCCCCTCCGCGGTGGTGGCCGCGCACTTCAACCAGCCTCTCGATCTACTCTTCATCGACGGCGGACACGCCCGCGACGTCGCCTGGAGCGACTATCGGTCGTGGGCGCCGAAGGTGGTTGGCGGCGGCAGCCTGCTCATTCACGACGTCTTCGCCGACCCCGCCGACGGGGGCCGACCGCCCTACGAGATCTATCGAGCGGCGCGCGACGACGGCTTCGAGGACGTCGACGCCGTGGGCTCCCTGCGCATCCTGCGGCGCGCGGCGCGGATTCCGAGCTAGATCGTCGTCGCGTCCTGAGCGGTCGTACGGGCACGACAGTCCGGCTCGGGCAGGTCAGCAATCGGACCGAGGAACCCGTGGCGAAAGAGGGCCGACGCTCCCGACGACGACGTCAGGGCGTCGGCGGCGAGCAGCACCGCCGCCGCGGTGTAGCTCGTCACCTCGTGATCGGGGAACGTGACGGACCCGGGGTAGGCCAGACCGGTCCAGTAGGCGCCGTCGTCGCGGCGGTGGCGATTCGTCAGTTCGAAGAGATCGAGGGCCTCGCTGGTCAAACCGAGTGCGTCCAGCGCGAGCACGCACTCGGCGGTCTCGGCGGCGGTGACCCAGTCGTTGGTTGACACGCAGCGCACGCCGTACCCGGCCATCACGTGGCGCTCCCAGCCGTCGCGCAAGCGTCGCTCGGCGGCCCCACCGGTCAGCGCCCCGCTCAACACCGGGTAGTACCAGTCCATGGCGAACTCATTCTTCGGCGCGAAGGCCCCGGGATGGTTGGCGACGGCGTGACCGAGGCGACCGGCTGCGACGACCCACGACGGGCGGTGCACGTCGAGTCGTTCGCCGAGGGCCACCGCGCAGCGCAGACTGTGATAGATCGACGACGAACCGGTCAGCAGCGCGTAGGACTCGGCGCGCCCGGCCCCGTCGAGCGACCAGCGCACCGTGCCGTCGCTCAGCTGCCACGCGAGCACGAAGTTGATCGCTCGGTCGACGACCGCGAACTGCTCGGCGACGAAGTCGACGTCGCCGGTGGCGAGCAGGTAGTGATAGAGGCCAGCGGCCACGTAGGCGCAGACGTTGGTGTCGAGGCGAGCGTCGATCACGGCGTCACCGCGGTAGTAGTTGAACCAGCTCCCGTCACCCAGTTGGCGGCCGGCCAACCACCGGTACGCCGCGCGAGCCTCGGCGTGGTACCCGGCGATCGTAAGGGCCATCGCCGCTTCGACGTGGTTCCAGGGATCGCCGTGACCCCCGCGATACCAGGCGAGCGCGCCGCTGGGGTGCTGGAGGGCGGCGATCGCGGCGGCGCTCTGGGTAATCTGGTCGGCGCTCAGCACGCCCGGCACGCCACCGAGTTCGCGCGCGAGCAGGCTCACGACGCTGGCTTTACGAAATAGAAGACGGCCGACTTGCCCATGACGGGTGCGAGGACCCGCTCAGCCCAGCGAGTGAGTGCCGGACGCTTCACGATGTCCCACACCAAAAAGCGGTGGTAGGCCCGGACGTACCGATTCTCCTCGTTCGTGGTGCCGACGAGACATTTGAGCCACCAGTAGGGACTGTGCAGGGCGTGAGCGTAGCCCCGCCCGACGGGGGTCAGACCCGCCGAAGCTAGGCGCGACACGATGACCGAGCGCCGATAGATGCGCACGTGCCCACCGGGAACCAGGTGGTACTCGTCGGAGAGCGCCCAGTTCACGAGCTCGGGAAAGAAGCGCGGTACGGTCACCGCCATCGTTCCGCCCGGCCGCAGCACGCGAGTGAGCTCGGTCATCGCCGCGAGGTCGTCGGGAATGTGCTCGAGCACCTCGGAGCAGATGACGCGATCAAAGGTCGCCTCGGGAAACGGCAAGTGCAACGCGTCGCCCTGCACGACCGCTACGTGCACCCCGTCCGCTGGCAGTTCGCCAGCCTGCGCCATCGCCACGAAGGTCGCAACGACACCCTCGACCTCGTCGCGCCCCGCGTCCAGGGCCACGACGTCCGCTCCCCGGCGAGCCGCCTCGAAGGCGTGGCGACCAAATCCGCAGCCGAGGTCGAGCACCCGATCGCCCGGGCGAAGTCCCAGTCGGTCGTAGTTCGCCGTCAACATCAGTCGAACGCCATCGAGTCCGGCAGTGACCGGTGGTTGAGAATGGCGTCGTAGCACGCCGCGGTGCCGCGGGCCGTTACTTGCCACGTGAAGCGCTCCATGACCCGCTCGCGGCCGCGGGCGCCGAGCCGGGCGCGCAGTTCGGGGTCGTCCAGGAGCTGACGAATGGCGCCGAGCAACGCGTCGGGATCGTTGGGCTTGACGAGCAGGCCCGTTTCCCCGCTCACCCCGACGACTTCGGGCAGTGCGCCGCCGGTCGTCGCGACGACCGCGACACCGCAGCTCATCGCTTCGATGGCGGGCAGCGAGAAGCCCTCGTAGAGGCTCGGCACGATCGCGACTTGGGCCTCGCCGTAGAGCCGGGCCAACTGCTCGTCGCTGACGCCCGAGACGGTGGTCACGCAGTCCCCGAGACCGAGACGATCGATCGAGCGCGCCACCGGCCCGCCCGGTCGTGGTCGGCCGATGACGACGAGCTCGATGTCGCGTTCGACGCGCAGCTTGGCGACCGCTTCGAGCAGCGGCACGAGACCCTTCATCGGAACGTCGCTGCTCGAAGTCACCATGAGCCGTCCCGGGCGGGCCACTACGTCGTCGTAGGGTCGAAAGACCGTGTGATCAACGCCCACCGGCACGACCGTGAGCCGGTCGAGCGGCACGTGCATCTGGGCGTTGATGTCGAGCTTGGAGTTATGCGACACGGTGAGTACCGCGGGCAGGCGGCGGGCGACCCGGACTTGCATGCGCAAGAAGCCGAACCAGCGACGGGTCGTCACGCGCTGCGTGAATGACTCGGCGTGATCGAGCGCGATCGACCGGTCGACGGTGATCGGGTGGTGCAGGGTCTCGAGCAGTGGCCACCCGTCGCGGTGCAGGGCGAGGATACCCGTGCCCAGGCACTGGTCGTCGTGCACGAGGTCGAAGTCGCCGCGTCGGGCGTTGAGGATTCGACGAATCCGTCTCGAGAACGCGAGTGGTTCGCCAAACCCGGCACTGAGCATGACCACGAACTCGATGACGTCCGCCCAGGACGTGAACTCCGAGAGCGCGGGGATGCGAAAGGGGTCGGGGTCTCGATAGAGGTCGAGCCCTCGAACGGGCGTGAAGCCCACGCCGTCGTCGAGGTCCGGCCACGGGGGGCCCGCAAAGACCTCGACGCTGTGACCGAGGGCCACGAGCTCACGGGTTAGGTGGCGTGTGTAGACGCCTTGTCCACCGCAGCGCGGGTTGCCCCGGTATACGAGAAACGCGATGCGATACTTACCCGGTTCGGCCGGTCGGGCCGGCGTCGCCGCCGGAAGCGTGATCGTTCGAGATCGGGCGTGCGACGCCCGCGTCTCGGCGATGGTCTGGCGCAACGTACGAGGCACGAGCCCACTTTCGGTTGATCGGAGGCTTCATTCTCCCCGAAGATCGCGACCAGCACAAATGGGCAACCGGGGGTATCGGGCGGCGTGACTACGCTTCGGGTATGGACTTGACCTACCCCGCCGACGTCGAAGCGTTTCGCGCCACCATTCGCGACTGGCTCGTCGCGAACCTGCCCTCGGGCTGGTTCGAGCCGGGTTTCACCCAGACCGAGGCCGAACGCGCTGCCTTCAATGAGACGTGGACCGACAAGCTCTTCGAAGGAGGATGGATCTGCGCGGGTTGGCCAACGCAGTACGGCGGCAAGGGGCTGTCGTTGCTCGAGCAGGTCGTTCTCAACGAAGAGTTCGCTAGAGCCGGCGCACCCATGCGCGCCGACTTCTTCGGTGACACGCTCGTCGGTCCGACCATTCTCCAATGGGGCACCGACGAGCAGAAGCGCGACTTCATTCCGCGCATCCTGCGTGGATCCATCGTCTGGTGCCAGGGCTTCTCGGAACCCAACTCGGGTTCGGATCTCGCGAGTCTGCAGACCAGCGCCGTTCTGGACGGCGACGAGTGGGTCATCAATGGACAGAAAGTGTGGACTACCCAGGCGCAACACGCCGACTACGTGTTCCTACTGGCTCGAACCGATCCCAGCGCACCCCAGCACGCCGGGATCAGCTACCTGCTCGTACCGATGCGTCAGCCGGGCGTCGACGTGCGACCCATTACCCAGATCGACGGCACGGCCGAGTTCAACGAAGTGTTCTTCACTGACGCGCGCTGTCCGGCCGGCAACGTCGTGGGTGGCGTGAACAACGGCTGGAAGGTCGCGATGACGACGCTGGGCTTCGAGCGTGGCTCGTCGTCGACCACCGGGTTCCGCCGGTTCATGAAGGAGTGGGACCTCATCGTCGCCGAGGCGCGAGTACGCGGGCGCACCTCGCACCGCTTGATCCGTGATCGCCTGGTTCGTTCGTGGTCCAAGATCAAGATCATGGAGATCAACGGGTATCGCACGCTCTCGGACGAGCTGCACGGCACGCGTGGCGCCGCGCTGCTCAGCGCGTGCAACAAGATGTTCTGGTCCGAGGCCCACCGCGACACCATGGAACTCGCCCTCGACGTGATCGGCATGCCGGCCCAAGTGTTGACGGGTGATCAGGCGACCACCGCCGTCAGCGGTCCGCGTCGCGGCCGAGCCGACTACCCCGTGTCGGATCTTCAGGCGTCGTTTTTCTTCTCGCGCTCCGAGACCATCTGGGGTGGCACCGCTGAGATCCAACGCAACATCGTTGGCGAGCGAGCCCTCGGACTGCCCAAGGAACCGCGACCCTAGCCGATCACCTCGAGCGCGCGGTGGCTCGCCACACTCGCCCGTACCGTTGCGAGTAGGCCGATCGCGGTGGCGAGCGTCAGCGCCGCGCCGACGAAGAGCCCCATGCGCGGGCCGCTGTGGGCGATGATGAAGCCGATCGCGGGCGCCCCGAGCGGGGTCGTACCGAAGAAGGCGACGCCGTACAGACTCATGACGCGGCCCCGCATCGCTTGCGCCGAGTTCAACTGAAGCGTCGAGTTCGCGGTCGACATGAAGGCGATCGAGAAGGCCCCGGTGGGAACCAGCGCCAATTCGGCCAACACCAGGGTCGGCGCGAACGCGGTCAAGGTCATGAAGAGTCCAAAGCCGAAGGCGAGGCCGGCGAGCAGCTGCGGTGTCGGATTCGAGCGGTGGGCGATCACGAGGCCGCCAATCACCGCGCCGAGGCCCATCGCCCCGAGCAGCATCCCGTAGGTCGCGGCGTTTCGCTGGTGAAACGTCACGTGCGCGAAAATCGGCAGCGTCACCGTGAAGTTGAAGGCGAAGGTGCCGACGACCGCCACCGCCACGATGACGTTACGCAACAGCGGCGTCTCGGCGACGTAGCGCAGCCCGAGGCGCAGCTGGCCGCGCTCGCGCTCCACGGTCTGCAGCGGTCGAAATTCCGCCCGGTCCATCATCGCGAGAGCCACGATCACCGCGACGTAGGTGGCGGCGTTCGCGTAGAAACAGGCGGCGGTGCCCAGCAGCGCAATCGACACCGCCGCGACCGACGGCCCGATGAGTCGACCGGCGTTCATCAAGACGCTGTTCAAGCTGACTGCGTTGGCGATGAGGTCTCGCCCTACCATCTCTTGGACAAAGGCCTGGCGCGCGGGCACGTCGAAGAGGTTCACCACGCCGAGTAGCGCCGCCATCGCGTAGATCGCACCGACCGTCACGTGATGGGTGCTGACGAGCAGGCCGAGAGCGAGGGCGAGCACACCCGCTCCCGCTTGCGTGCCGTAGAGGATTCGACGCTTGGCGAAGCGATCGGCGACGAGCCCCCCGTAGGAGCCGAGCACCAAAATCGGAACGTACTGCAGCGCCACGGCGATGCCGAGGTCCACCGACGAACCGGTGAGCTGCAAGAGGAGCCACCCCTGGGCGACGGACTGCATCCACGTGCCCGAGACGGAGATCAGCTGGCCGATGAAGTAGAGCCGGAAGTTGCGCACGCGTAGCGCCGCGAAGGTCCGGCTCGACACACTGCGCACCGCGCTCACGAGTCCTCCAGCAGTCGCTCGAGCAGCGTTACGAGTTCATCGACGCGTCCCCGCTCGGACTCGGGGAGCGCCCGCAGCGACTGATCGAGAAACTCGTCCTTGCGCTGGCGAATGGCCGCGAGCTCACGACGGCCCTTGGCGGTCAGCGCCACTCGGGTGCAGCGCCGATCCTCGGCGTCGGCAACCCGCTCGAGCAGCCCCGACTGTTCCATGTCGCGAACTAGCCGCGTCACGGTCGGCGGTTGGACCTGCTCGGCCGCGGCGAGTTCGCCGAGCGACGGATGGTGCAGCCCGTTAACCGTGGCGAGCACCGACGCCTGGGCGGGTGAGATGCCGCCCAGCGCCGACTGGCGCAGCCGTCGATTGAGTCGGGTGATCGCGTACCGAAGCCGCGCCGCAGTGTCGT
>JAKBCI010000058.1 GCA_021807965.1 Actinomycetes bacterium | reverse complement strand
TGCGTCCCCACGTCTTGCCGAACTCAATCACCACCCTCGTCACCGTCGCGACCTTCTCCGTCGCGGACGCCATCTTGTTCCTCTCAGCGTTGGGCTTTCTGGGGCTCGGGATCCAGTCACCGCAGACGGACTGGGGAACCATGTTGCAGACCGGCACGGAGCAGATCCAGAACGGCTACTGGTGGGAGGTCTTTCCGGTCGCGATCGTCTTCATCCTCATCGTGGTGGCAATTAACTACATCGGCGACGCGCTGCGTGACGCCTTCGAAGTTCGCCTGCTCGAACGTTAGGGCGACGTCAACCACCAATCCGACGCCGGCCGCGCGATGTCGATTGTCGCTCGAGCGTGCAAGACTGCTTCCATGCGGACCGTTCACGTGACGCGAGTCGGCGTAACGGGGTCGCCCGCCTCGACATCGACGCGGCACGTGACCTCGCGCGAACAGGGGGAATCCTAACGTGCGCGTTGGACGTCGAGCGTTGCGCCTGAGCCTCGTACTCGCCTTTACCTCCCCGGCGTATCTGGTAACACTCGGCGCAGGAGCGGTCAGTGCGCGCAGTGTCTCGGTACTCACCATGGCCGAGGCCCCGGGAGCGAGTCCGAATTACATCTTGCCCTTCATGAGTTGCAACTTCGATTCCACCAACAACACGGAGTACTTCCAGCGACTCATGTTTCGTCCCTTGTACTGGGTCGGGCTGGGAACATCCGAGCGGGTCCAGTACCCGCTCTCTCTCGCCAACGCACCCCAGTTCACGAATCACGGCCAAACCATCGACGTCACGATGAAGGGCTGGCGATTCGCCAACGGCGAAGTAGTAAATGCCGCATCCGTCAAGTTCTACCTCGACCTGTACCACGCTGACCCCGCCGCCAACTGCGCGTACCAGCCGGGTGTCGGTGTACCTGATGAGTTGACCAACGTGCGCGCCCGAGGCGACGAGCTCGAACTCGACTTTCGTCACCCCCAGAACCCCACGATTTTGCTCTATCGATACTTATCCCAGATAACACCACTGCCCACCGCGTGGGACCTCACAACTTCCGGTCCGATCACGGGATGCGTGGCCGGTGCGTACGGCAGCGCGGGCACCGATCGCGCCTGCTCACGCGTACTCAGCTACCTGACGGCGCTCGCGTCCGATACGTCGAGTTTCGCGAACCAGTTCTGGCGGGCTGGCGTCGACGGGCCCTGGCGACTAGCCAGCTTTGATGGGAACGGTAACGCCACCTTCGTTGCCAACTCGCAGTACTCCGGTCCCCAACGCCCCCGAGTGAGCACCCTGCGTGAGATCTCGTACTCGAACGCGGCCGCCGAAGTGAGCGCACTCACGTCGGGGGCGGTTGACTTGGCGTTCCTGGGTCCAACCACGCTCGCCTCGCTCGACCGCCTCACGTCGGACAACGCCAGCCCTTCTTTTCGAGTGGTCGCGTCGCCACCGTGGTCGATCAACTTTGCCGACCTCAACTTCGCGCCCGGCAACGCCGACGCTACGGTCATCGGTCAGCTCTACGTCCGTCAAGCCTTGCAGACCGCCGTCGACCAACCGGCACTGATCGCCGATAACTTTGGCGGATACGGCGTGCCCACGGTCGACCCGCTTCCCGTATCGACACCGCCATTCATGAGCCCACCGGTCAGTCCCGTCTACGATTTCAACCCGACTCGGGCCGAGCAATTACTGACCGAGCACGGGTGGTCACTGCAGAGCGGTCAGCTGACGTGTCGTTCGCCGGGGGTTGGCCCGACCAACTGTGGAGGCGGAATCGTCCTCGGTCAACCGCTCCAACTACGAGTCGTGTGGTCAAGTGGCGATCCAGCACTCACGAGCGTCATGTCACGCGAAGTAGCGCAGTGGTCGGCCCTGGGAATCCACGTGACGTCGGCCCTGGACACACCGGGTAACCTCATCACCGACTGCCAGTCCGCGACCGGCTACGACCTGTGCTCGTGGGGAGGAGGGTGGACGTTCCTTCCGAGTCTGTACCCTGCAGGCGAGGATATCTTCGGATCGCCCGGCGCCGTCAGCAACGTCACTGATCAGTCGCTCTCCGAACTGGTCTCGCGATCCGAGACGTCGACCACGGCGCTAGCGGCGTATGCCGCGTATGCTGCGCGAACGCTGCCCGTTATCTACGAGCCACAGCCGGATCAGACCGTGGAGGTCGCCGCCACCCTACGCAGCACCGTGGGATTAGCCCCGAATCCGCTCCACGCGTTCACACCAGAGTACTACTGGTAGGCACCCGATTCGTGACCTCCGAACGGGTCAATCGCGATCGGTTTAAGCGGGCGTTACTTGACGGTCACCCCACCCACCGACGCCGCGCCACTCACCGGATGGAGGGGAAAGTGACAAGCGGCCTCGTGACGGGGACCAAAGACTTCCATCGGTGGCTCTACGTTGGCGCACACGTCCTGAGCCCTCGGGCACCTCGTTCGGAAACGACATCCCGACGGCGGATTGATCGGTGACGGAAGCTCCCCGCGCACCTGGATACCCCGCCGGCTACGGGCCTCGATCGGGTTCGGAATCGGCACCGAGTCAAGCAGGCCCTGCGTATAGGGGTGAGCCGGCGTGCGAAACACGCTCTCCGCGTCCCCAATCTCCACGATCTTGCCGAGGTACATGACGCCAATCGTGTCGGCCATGTAGTAGACGACGGCCAGGTCGTGGCTCACGAACATATAGGTCAAGTGGTGTTCGCTCTGGAGACCCTTCATCAGGTTCAGGATTTGAGCCTGGATGGACACGTCGAGCGCGGACACTGGTTCGTCCGCGACGATGAGGCGTGGATTCAGCGCCAGCGCTCTCGCGAGGCCAATGCGCTGGCGCTGCCCACCCGAGAACTCGTGCGGATAGCGGTCGGCGGCGCCTTCCGAGAGGCCGACGACCTCGAGCAACTCGAATACCCGGCGCTGGCGATCGGCCTTCGTACCCACTTTTTGTACGTGCAGTGGTTCGGCGACGATCTCGTTGACCTTCATGCGCGGATTGAGCGATGAATACGGATCTTGGAACATCATCTGACGTTGACGATGGTCCTCGAGGGACAACTTTTTCTTATGCGAGCTCGTGAGCTTGTCATCGAAGTAGATCCGCCCGGCCGTGAGAGACTCGATACCGACCAACATCCGCCCGATCGTCGTCTTGCCGCAACCCGATTCTCCGACCAATCCGAACGTCTCGCCCTCGTTGATCGAAAAACTCACGTCGGAAACGGCGTGCACGGCGTTGACGCGGTGGCGAATGAGTCCCGCCGTAATCGGGAACTCCTTCACCAAATGCTCGACCCGGACCAGTTCTCGATGCTCCGACATCTCGGCCGCCAACGCAGCGGATCGAATCACCACCGGCCGCGGACCACTCACCGGGTAGAAGCACGCGTACTGGTGAACACCGTCACCGGTCAACACCGGCTCTTCGTTGCGACAGCGGTCTTGGGCGAAGGCACAGCGCGGCGCGAACCGACAGCCCACGATCTCCTGGCTGAGATCCGGCGGAACTCCGGCGATCGAGGACAGCTCATGCTTCGATGTGTTCTCCAGGTTCGGCATGGACGCCAGCAGTGCCTGGCTGTAGGGGTGTCGCATGTGACCGAAAAGTTCCTCGGTCGTGGCGCGCTCGGCGACTTTGCCGCCGTACATCACGATCACGCGATCCGTTCGGCCGGCGATGACGCCCATGTCGTGAGTGATGAGAAGCACACTCATGTTGAGGGTCGTACGCAGGTTGTCGATGAGGTCCAGGATCTGCGCTTGGATGGTGACGTCAAGCGCCGTCGTTGGCTCGTCCGCGATGAGCAGTTTGGGGTTGTTGACCAGACCCATCGCGATGATGACGCGTTGACGCAAGCCTCCTGAGAGCTCGAAGGGATACTGGTCGAGGCGCTCCGACGGCCGTGGCATCTCGACCATCTCGAGCACCTCAAGGGCTCGCTTGCGAGCGTCAGCCTCGGACGCGCCGTGGTGAATTCGCAGCCCCTCGCCAATCTGCTTGCCAATCTTGGTGGTGGGGTTGAGCGAACTCATCGGATCTTGGGGAATCAGCGCCACCGTTCGACCGCGTTGATCTTGCATCTGCTTCTCGCTCAGGGACGTCAGCTCGACGCCGTCGAGCACGATCGACCCTTCGGCGATCTTGCCGTTGCCGGGCAGCAATCGCATAATCGATAGTCCGGTCGTCGTCTTGCCGCACCCGGATTCACCCACCAACCCCACGCTCTCGCCGGGTTCTATGGTGACCGAGAAGTCGTCAACCGCAGTAACGAAGGCATTGCGCGTTGAAAACTGGACGCGGAGATTGTTGACCGACAGCAGCGCAGACATAGTTACCCGATCTTACTCTTTCGCACCTAATTACTCGGTCAAGTACGAATAGTCGGCCACTGGGTCCCCACACCGGGAGGAGCGTGTGGTCGAAGTTTCGCCGGTGGTCGAGGAACAAGACGGGGGTTCAGGTTTCCTCGCTGCACGCGTCGCGCACCGCCCTTGGTCAAACAGTAGGGCAGCCCGGCGTGGCGGTCATCGACAGCCGTCTCGCGAGAGGCGCTACTGACGACGCGGCAACGTTCCATAACCACGGCGGCCCCGCGGCCGAACCAACGGCGCCAGACCCATCATCCGCGTGGATGTCACGGAACTGGCGATAGGTGCGTGCGGTCCTCGCGCCGATGACTGAGGCGAAACCCGTCGAACTCGTACTCGAGGATCTCGCCGGATCTGGCGATGCCTAGTGCCTCGAATACGTATTCGTGAATCGCGGGTGCGCCGTCGGCCGCTTATCGACTCGCGGACGGTTCGGCTGCGAGGTTTGTCGCGTCCGGTGGGACGAACCACCTCGTCATGAGGCGGCGCCGAGGTCGTTCGTCCTACCCGTCACGCCTCGTGGGTCGACGTCGCTCACGGCCACCAGAAGCGCCGCCGACGCCTAGCCCTTACTAGCCCGCGTTTCGAGAACACCGTGACGTCAACGACCCAATGGCTCCACGTTGCCGCAATGACCGAAGTACTTCGAGTGCCTGGCTGAGATGACAGTCACCATTCGGTCACCCACGCCTAGGGTCCAGTCGCACGCCACGTGCGGCACTGCGCCACAATGAAGTCAATCGAGAAGCCTGACGCGACGAAGCGTATCCGGCGTGCGTCGTGCGTGCGGTGATCCAACGCTGGATAATGTGCACCGGCGCGCGCTGACCGTGGGCAAACACGAGGGAGAACGTGTCGACCACGAGATACCGAGACAGCGATCGTCACGCGTTTCGACAGGACTCGACCGTTGTCGACAAGCAACTCGACCCTGGTTCCGCCAACGCTGCTGGATATGCGGGGCTGACCATAGACAATAGGCACCGAAGACTGACGTCACGGTCGAGCGACTGGTGAAGACTGGCGAACTCATCCTGATCGCCAGCGGCGCGGTGGCCGGACGGTAGGTGAACGAAACCGTCGTGGCGTCGGAGGTGACGGCAAGGTACGTCGCGTCACCGGCCTTGGTCGCCGCGACCAAGCAGGTGCCGACACTCGATGCACTCAAGACGCCACTGGTCACCGAGCAACTCGCGCTGCCGGCGATGGACACCGCGTCACTAACGGCGCCCGAACCCGAACCACCCGACGTGGACAGGGCGATGGGGGTTCCGACGTAGCCGTTCGCGCTCGTGGCGTAGAGAGGGGCTTGCGCTATCGGGGCTGCTCGCATCGAAAGACTCTGTCGAACCTGCACCGCAACGGCACAGGCACCCTTGCCCAGGCCGATTCACTCGAGCCAGTTCGAGCGCATCACCGAGACCCTCGCGGGCCAGTTCCCCGACGTTGCCGACATGCTCGCTGGAGCGAGGGAGGACCTGCTCGCCTTCACCCACTTCCCCGAAGCCCACTGGCGAAAGATCTGGTCAACCAACCCCCTGGAACGCCTGAACCGCGAGATCAAGCGTCGCAGCGACGTGGTCGGGGTCTTTCCCGACGACGAGGCGGTCAGCCGCCTCGTCACCGCCGTCGTGCTCGAGTTCCACGACGAGTGGCAGGTGGCCGAGCGTCGCTATCTCTCCGAGACCTCGATGGCCCTGCTCAAGCGCACGAGCGCTCTCGCCGCGACCCCCCGCGATCAAGAGGCGCCGCGCGAGTTGAGGACCTAGCCTCGTCTCGTGCACGAGGCCGCTCGCCAACTCGAGGCTCTGCTCGGCGAGGTCCGACCCACGCGACCGGGGGTTCTGGCGGTCCTCGAAGGCGATGGTCAGCTCATCATCACCGAGACCTTCACGAGGCCCTTTGCCACCTCGCACGTCGAAGAGCTCGCCATGCTCGTTCGCCACGACGACGACACCTGGACCCTGCAGGTGCGCTCACCCGACGGCGCGTGGGAGACGTTCTTCGACGTCGCCGAGCACCAGCCCTTGGACGTCATCCTCAGCGAACTACGCGACGATCTCAGCGGATTCTTCTGGGGTTAGATCGCCGTTGCGCGCGTGGACGCGCGACCGTCTACGATCTCGTTCAGCCGAAGGTTGCCCCTACACCACTTGACGGGACGTGATCGTCGCTCGTTCCCAGCGAACGACGGGCACCGTGAGGCCGGCGGCCCGGCGACTTGCCTGTCGCCAATCGAGGGGACCGGCAAGTCGCCAACGTTGAGATACTGCTCGCGGCGACTCCCTCGAGTCGTCGTTGAGAACGTTGATGACCAGTCCATTTCATCGGGCACAGGGTCCAGGCCTATTGATCGCCCGAATCATGACTCCAGTCGCGCAAAGAATCCCGCCCCCCGCGTGATCGAAACACTCGACGCACGGCGAAAGTGGCTCAGAACTTCAACTCGTAACGCGCTAATCCGTGACGCCCTCGCGATGACCGATTTGAGTCGGGAGTCGCCAGGAGGTTCGATGCAGCGGCGTCGGCCCGAGACGGCGCAGGGCTTCGAGATGCAATGGTGAACCGTATCCCTTGTTCGTCGCCCAGCCGTACTGCGGGAACTCGCTCCCCAACTCAACCATGAGCCGATCTCGTTGAACCTTCGCCATTACCGAGGCGGCCGCGATCGTCGCACTCGTCCGATCACCGTGCACCAGGCAACGATGACACATGGCGCCGGACCCGTCGTCGAGATCGCCACTAGCGAACGTTCTACTCACCGGATGAAGCAAATTATGGGGACCATCGATCAGCGCGATCGACGGAGTCACCCGCAACGCCGCCAGTGCGCGCTGCGCGGCGAGGGCGATTGCCCACTGGATTCCCCAGGCGTCGACCTCATTGGCCGTCGATTCTCCCACCGACCATTCCGTCGACCACGCCTTGATGGGTTCGACCAGCTGCTCACGTCGGCGAATGCTCAACACCTTGGAGTCATTCAGACCTAGCGGCGGTGGCTCATCGGTAACGACGACGACTGCGCCGACAAACACCGGGCCGGCGAGCGCTCCGCGACCAACTTCGTCGAGTCCGACCACTCGGTGCCCCTCGGCGACCAGCGGACGCTCCACTTCGAGCCAGTCTCGCTCCTCAGTCACGTCCGTCGACCTTCCACGCTGACGAACGTAACATGGCCACTAATGCATACGGATGAGGTCCGCGCTTCGGCGGACGACGCACACGTGTTCGTAGTACCGCTGAAGTCTTTCGCCGTTGGCAAAGCGCGACTACGCCGCGCGGGTACGCCGAACGTAAGCGCCCTCGTAGAGCGGCTGGCAGACCGAGTGATCATTGGTTGCGCTCCTCGTCCGGTGATCGTCGTCTGTGAATCCGACGACGTGGAACGCTTCGCTCGTCAACGCGGCGCACGCGTCGTGCGCTCGCCGAGACGCGGACTCAACGCCGCCGTCGACTACGCGTATCGACATCTCGGCAACGACGTATCGCGCGCAACGATCGTGCACGGCGACCTTCGCGAACCGGACGGATTGGGAGCCTTTAACTCACAACGCGACATCACCATCGTGACCGACGTCCGCGGTGACGGAACCAACGTGCTCTCGCTACCCACCGGGCTGGCGTTCGTCTTCCAGTACGGACCAGGATCGGCCACCACCCACGCCAACGAGTCACGGCGTCTCGGGCTGACGCTCAATGTAGTGCGCAACAGCCCGTGGTGCATAGACGTAGACGAACCGGCCGATCTCCTAACCACGGAACCGACGAATGGGGGGCCAATGGCCCCCCATTCGTCGGTTATCCCGTAATCAAACAGACTGCTACTTCCTTGCAGCGGCCTTCTTGGCCGGAGCCTTCTTGGCGGCGGCCTTCTTGGCCGGAGCCTTCTTGGCGACAGCCTTCTTGGCCGGAGCCTTCTTGGCGGCGGCCTTCTTG
>JAKBCI010000057.1 GCA_021807965.1 Actinomycetes bacterium | reverse complement strand
GCCGGCGTGCCCGTCTTCGCCTGGAAGGGTGAGACCCTCGACGAGTACTGGTGGTGCACCGAGCAGCTCTTTCGCTGGCCCGGCCACGCCGGACCCACCACGATCCTCGACGACGGCGGCGACGCCACCCTCTTCGTGCACAAGGGCTACGAGTTCGAGCGCGCCGGCTTCGTACCCGCCCCCGAGGCGGCGGACAGCGTCGAGTACGGCGTGATCTTGCGCCAGCTCGACCGCATCGTGCGCGAAGGCGAACTGCGCTTTGCCCCGATGGTCAACGATCTCCTCGGGGTCTCCGAGGAGACGACCACGGGCGTGCACCGGCTCTACGAGATGGCGGCCCAGGGCAGCCTCCTCTTCCCCGCGATCAACGTCAACGACTCAGTCACCAAGTCCAAGTTCGACAACAAGTACGGCTGTCGCCACTCGCTCATCGACGGCATCAACCGCGCGACCGACGTCCTGATCGGTGGCAAGGTCGCCGTCGTGTGCGGCTACGGCGACGTCGGCAAGGGGTCGGCCGAGTCCCTGCGCGGCCAGGGGGCCCGCGTTATCGTCACCGAGATCGACCCGATCTGCGCCCTGCAGGCGGCGATGGACGGCTTCCAGGTCACGACCCTCGACGAGGTGCTGCCCATCGCCGACATCATCGTCACCGCCACGGGCAACCGCGACATCGTCTCGGTCGACCAGATGCAGCGCATGAAGCACCAGGCGATCCTGGGCAACATCGGTCACTTCGACAACGAGATCGACATGGCGGGCCTCGCGGCGTTGCCCGGCGTCACGCGCGAGACCATCAAGCCCCAAGTCGACAAGTGGACCTTCGCCAACGGCCGCTCGATCATCGTGCTCTCCGAGGGACGCCTGCTCAACCTCGGCAACGCGACCGGCCACCCGAGCTTCGTGATGAGCAACTCCTTCACCAACCAGGTCATGGCGCAGATCGAGCTGGTGACCAACCGCGACGCCTACGAGGTGGGCGTCTACACGCTGCCCAAGCATCTCGACGAGAAGGTCGCCCGGCTGCACCTCGACGCGCTCGGCGTGAAGCTCACGACGCTCACCAAGCGCCAGGCCGACTACCTCGGCGTCGCCGTCGAGGGTCCCTACAAGCCCGAGGGTTACCGCTACTAGTCTCGCCGACCCAGCACGTCGTCGAGGAACGCGACCGCGCGCGGGTAGGCGTCGAGGCGGTTATCCAGTCGAGCGAGGCCGTGACCCTCGTCGTCGTAAATGACGAGCTCGCAGCGCACGCTGCGAGCTCGCAGTTGGGCCGCCAAGTCCTCGGCTTCGCTGAGCGGCACGCGGGGGTCGTTGCGGCCGTGGATCATGAAGAGCGGGGCGCGCATCTCGTCGACGCGCCGCCGCGGCGACGCCGCGGCGAGAAAGTCCCGGTCGCGCTCGAGCGAGCCGTATTCGAGCTCGCGGTGGTGTCGCCGGTAGTCCGAGGTGTTCTCAAGAAAGGTCACCAGGTCCGAGATTCCGACGATGTCGACGCCCGCGGCCCAGCGGGCCGGCTGGAAGGCAAGCCCGGCGAGCACCATGTACCCGCCGTAGGAGCCGCCCAACAGCGCCGCGCGATGCGGGTCAAAGCCCGCGCCGGCGAGCCAGTCGTGGATCGACGCGAGATCGGCCACCGAGTCGAGGCGACGTACGGTGTCGTCGAGCGCGGCGTAGCGCTTGCCGTAACCCGTCGAACCGCGCACGTTGGGCACGACGACGCCGTAGCCCGACGCGACCAGCGCCTGCACGACGGGGTTGAACGAGCGCATCGCCTGAGCCTCAGGTCCGCCGTGGACGAGAACGACCACCGGCGCGTTCACCGCGCCCGCGGGTCGATAGACAAAGACGGGGATCCGCTCGCCGTCGAAGCTCTCGAGCGACGCCGTCTCCGCCTCGACAAGATCGTGCAATGCCTTGACGGACGACACGCTGGTCAGTCGACGACTCGAGCCGTCGGCCCCTCCCACCCAGATATCACCCGCCACGCGCGCACTCGACAGCGTGAAGTACAGCCGTGAGCCGTCCGGCGAGAACATCGGCGGCGTTCCGACGTAGTCGGCCACCACCCCGGCGCCCTCGAGCGCGACAGCTCGCCAGGTGTCGTTCGACGGCTCGACGAGGCTAAGCCGGTGCGCGCCGTTATCGTTCTCGACGACCGCGAGTCGACCGGCGGCCCACGCGACGGGCGTCGCGTCGCGGTCCTCGCCCGTTCGCGCGAGAGCCCGTGACTCACCCGTCGTGACGTCGTAGTGCACGATCGCCTGGAAGTCCCGCCCGACGTTCGACGAGACGAAGAAGGTCGTCGCGTCGACCCAGACCGGTGACCCGACCTCGGCCGCTTCGTCCGGGTGAGCGAGCACCACGCGAACCTCGTCGTTCACGAGATCGACCAGCAGCAAATCCACGTCGAGTGGACGCGAACCCGGTCGCGCGATCGACAGCCATCGACCGTCGGGCGAGAAACCCGACGCTACCTGGCACCAACCCCCACGCTGGTAGACGCAGCGCTCGACGCTCGTCGCCAGGTCACGGACCCAGAGATCGAAGTCAACGCCGTTACGACGGTTCGAGAGGTAGGCGACCAGGTTACCGTCGGGGCTGATCCCCGCCAGCTGGTGCGCGAATCGAGGATCCGCGGTGAGAGCGTCGAGCTGGTCTCGAGCGCGGGGACCCTCGGCGTGCGCGGCGTCGAGGTCGATCGCGTAGAGCTGGTGGCGCTCGTCGCCGCCCCGGTCGACCTCGATAATGGCTCGTCGCTGACCCGCCACGTAGCGGGCCCTCCCGACGGGCTCGTCGAGGTCGGTGAGCTGAACCAATTCACCGCCGACCAGCTCGTAGAGCTGCGCCGTGCCCGTTCGATTGCTGTGCGCAAGCACCACGTCGTCGCCGCCGACGACGCTCACGTCGGCGTGCCACGCCCACGGGGTTCGCAGGAGCTGGGTTAGTCGGTCGTAGCGTTCGGGGTTCGCGTCCATCGCGACAGCCTACCGAGCGGCCACCTCGTCCCTGGTCAACGGTAGCGAGCCAGTCGTTCGCGCAGAAACGCCACGAAGGTCGAGTTGTCCAGAGTAACCCCCACGCGCGTCGCGCTCGCGGCGTGTCCCCGTCGCCGATCGATGACCGTCGCGCCGCGGGTGTGTTGGCCCGCGGTCTCCACCGCGACGTGCGCGCCCTGCGTGGTGATCGCGTCGGGGGCGAGCAGTTCGTAGATCGCCATCGCGTCGTGCATGATGACGTCACGGTTGGCGTGCCAACGCTCGTGGTAGGCCGCGTAGGGCTCGAGGATCGCCGCGACGCGGCGGCCAACGTCGGTGCCCAGCGCGCGCAGGTAGTCGAGGTCGTCGTCGTTGAGCGTGGCCTGGTGCGTGAGGTCGAGCGGCATGAGCGTGATTGGCCACGGACCCGCGAAGACCCGCGCCGCCGCCTCGGGATCGGCCCAGATGTTGAACTCGGCCGCGGCCGTCACGTTGCCCGCGAACGAGGCCCCACCCATGATCACCAGGCGCTCGACGCGCGACTCAATCCCCGGATAGCGACTTTGCAGCACGGCGAGGTTGGTCAACGGGCCGATCGCGGCGATGGTGAGCGGCGCTTCGCCAATGAGGCGGGCCAGCAGGTCGACCGCGTGCTCCGCGCACTCGCGCGCCACGGGCTCGGGCCACTCGATGTCGCCGAGGCCGTCGAGCCCGTGCACGTCGCCAGCCTCGTCAAGGGGCGCGACGAGGGGAGCGGCGCAGCCGCGCGCGACGAGCACGTCGGGGCGCCCCGCGAGGTCGACCAGCCGGCGGGCGTTCAGCGTGGTCTTGTCGACGTCGACGTTGCCCGCCACCGTCGTGAGCGCCAACACCTCCAACTCGTCGCTCGCCAGCGCGAGCAGGATTGCGACGGCGTCGTCCACCCCCGGGTCGGTGTCAATTACGAGTCGAGTTCGAGCCACGAGTGGACCTCCTGATCGGACGGCAGCGCACCCTGCGCACCGGGGGCGAGCGTCGCCAGCGCCCCGGCGACGGCCGCGTAGGCGAGGGCTCGGTCGTCGCCGAGTGCGTAGCGTACTGCGTAAGCGGCACAGAAGACGTCACCCGCGCCGACCGTGTCGACCGCGCGCACGACCGGAGCCGACGCGTGCTCGACCTCGACGCCGTAGCGGTAGCGCGCCGCCCCGCGCGCGCCCAAGGTCACCACGCAGTGCTCGAGCGCCGCGAGGTCGAGGGAAGCGGCCTCCACCTCGTTGGCGATCACGACCGCACACCGCTCCAGCACGTCGGCGCAAAGCGGGCGGGCGGGCGCGACGTTCAGCACGAGTCGCTCGGTGCGCGCCGCGAGATCGGCAACGACGGCGTCGGGCACCTCGAGCTGTGCGAGCACGACGTCGAACGTATCGAGGGCCGCGGCTCGTGCGTCGAGGTCGAGATTGGCGCCGCCGGCGACGACGATCTGGTTCTCGCCGTGATCGTCGACGGTGATGAAGGCGGTACCCGTCGCGCGAGCTGAACGGGCCACCGGCGCGAGCTCGACGCCGCCCTGCGCGATGCGCTCGGCCAACCAGTTACCAGCCTCGTCGTCGCCCAGCGAGGTGATCAGGGTCGTGCGCGCGCCGAGACGAGCCGCTGCCGCGGCCTGGTTAGCCCCCTTGCCGCCCGGTCGGCGCGCCACCTCGCCGCCGAGCACGGTCTCGCCGGGCCGGGGCAGCCGCTCAACGCGAACGACGAGGTCGACGTTCGCGCTGCCCACGACCCCCACTCGCGGGCCCGAGCCCACCTACGGCAGGAACTTGTTCGTGTAGTAGGTAGACGGCGCCGGCACCGACGAGATCAGGTTGATGCTCTTGAGCGCCTTAGCGAGGGTCGTCCACTGGGCGTTGGACTGCGTGAAGTACTGGTGCTGCGCGTTCGTGAGGAACGGGACCGTCAGCTTCCAGCCGAGCAGGTTGTACGCGTTGGTGTACCCGCTCTTGGGGTAGGCGTGGTCGAAGTCCGCCGCTGCCTGCGCCGGGTTGGCCGCTGCCCAGACCGTGGCCTTCTTCACCGCGCTGAGAAAGGCCTTTACCGTCGCGCCGTGGGCGGCGGCGTAGCTCTTGGTGACCGCGTAGACCCAGATCGGAATGTCGGGTGCGCCCACCTGGGTACCGAGCAACTGCACCTCGTGGCCCTTGACGCCTGATCCGACGAAGCCGGGAATCTCGTAATTGGTCGTGGACGTCGAGATGTCGACCTTGCCCGCGATGAGGTCGGTGAGGTCATTGCCCGTCGGGTCCGTGATGATCTTGACCTGGGAGGTCTTCAGCTTCGCGTAGCGCAGCACGAAGGGCAGCATCGACTCAGTCCAGGTGTCCCCGTAGGAGAAGATCCGCTTGCCCTTCAGGGCGGCGGTGAGGTTCCCCGGCGTGAGCTTGGTGCCGGGCTTGGCGAACAAGGCCCAGTTGTTGCGCATCGAGTAGTTGGCTACCGAGAGAACCGGCGCGCCGGCGTTCACCGCCACGCCCATGTCGGTCGTCGTGATGAAGCCGACGTTGGCCGCGCCCTGAGCGAGCAGCTTCGTCGTGGTTGACGTGTCGGGCGGGAAGATCACGTTCACGTTCAGCCCGGCCGCTTTAAAGTAGCCGCGATCTTGGGCGACCACGATCGGGGTCAACTCGAAATCGGGGCCGGGAAAGTCGTAGGCGAACGTGACCTTAGTCAACGACGCGGCCGACGACGCCGCTCCCCCGATCAGGGCCACCGACCCGAGGGCCATGACGCCCGAGACGGCCAACGCGACGTAGCGCACACTTCTCATGCTGCTCCCTTCAAGGACTGTGGACCAATACTACGTACTCGTCACGCGCCAATCTCGTCACGCGTCAATCTCGTCACGCACGCGGCGCCAGGAGCGGCGCGCCACCGTGCGCCGCTGCCAGGGCGTTGCGTACACCTCGGCCCCCACCACCAGCAAGAACCAGCTGATGCCGATGGCGGTCATCAGCATCGTCGTGCCGTAGACGGCGGCTGTATTCAGGTTCGAATTCGCGTGCTCCTGGTAGAGCGCGAGCGAACTGCCATCGGACGCGGCGAGCTCGCCGATGATGGCGCCGGTGACGGCGTAGGTCGCGCCAATCTTCAACCCGCTGAACAGTGGCGTCGCGGTCGCCGGGATCTCGATCTGCAGGAAGGTCCGCCAGCGCGGCGCGCCGTAGACGCGGGCGAGGTTGAGCAGGTCCTGGTCAACGTGGCTGAGCCCGTCGAGCACGTTCACCGTCACTGGAAAAAAGACGATCCACGCGACGATGACAACTTTCGGGGTGACCGAGAAGCCGAGTATCAGTACCAGCGGCGCCGCGAGGGCGATGATCGGCACGGCCTGGCTGAGCACGAGCACCGGGTAGACGAGACGCTGCAGGACGGGCACCTTCGCCATGATCACGCCGAGACTGAGACCGAGCGCGGCGCCGATGATGAAGCCGTAGACGGTCTCGCGTATGGTGCCGAGCACGAGGGGCCACAGCGTCGACCAGTTCTGCGTGACCGCGAGAATCGCCGCGCGCGGTCGCGGCGCAATGTAGGGCGCGACGTGAAAGACGACGACGATTCCCTGCCATACGGCGAGCAGCAGCACCATCGAGAGCAGGGGCACGCCGACGTTGCGAGCCACCTTGCGCGACACGCGTTCCGTCGCCCGTCGCGGACGCGATCGACCCAGGCCGAAGCCGCCGGCGCCGGCGACGCTCACGACGCGCCGCCGTGCAGCAGGTGCATGATGCGCCCCTTCATCTCGACGAAGGCCGGTTCGGTGAGTGTCTCCACCGTGCGCGGGCGCGCCAGCGTATTCGTGAAATCCGCGACGACCCGGCCCGGTCGCGGCGACATGACGAGCACCCGGTCCGACAGGAAGATCGACTCGTCGACGTCGTGGGTGATGAAGAGCACCGTGCGCTCAGTGTCCTTCCAGACCTGCAGCAGCCACTGCTGCATCTCGAGGCGCGTTTGGGCGTCCAACGCGCCGAAGGGCTCGTCGAGCAAGAGCAGGGACTGGTGGGTCACCAGCGTACGCATGAAGGCGACGCGCTGGCGCATGCCACCGGACAGGGCCGACGGATAGTGACGCAGAAACTCGCCGAGGCCGTAGGCCCGCGCCACGCGGCGCGCCTCGGCCCGGTCCGACCCGGTGACACGGCCGGTCAGCCGCTTGGCCATGGTGATGTTGTCCTCAACGGTTCGCCAGGGCACGAGGAGGTCCTTTTGCAACATGTAGCCGACGTGGCCGGTCGCCCCGGTCACCGGCTGGTCGCGCAGTCGCACTTCGCCGCCGTCGGGCGCGAGCAGGCCGGCGATCACGTTGAACATCGTCGACTTGCCACAGCCCGACGGCCCGACGATGGCGACGAAGGAGCCGTCCTCGATCGAGAGCGTCGTCGGGGCGAGCGCCACCGTGTCGCCGAAGACTTTCGAGACGTCGCGCAACTCGAGCAGGGCCGGGCTCATCGCACCAATGTACCGTCGTCCGGCCCCGCGGCTCAGCGGTAACCAGCGAAGAGATCGGTGACCACGCCGCTCTGGCCGGTCGGGTTGGTCGCGCGGACGAACCATTCGGTGCCCATGGCGGCGCGAAACTCGTCGCGTCCCATGCGCATCCAGAAG
This sequence comes from Actinomycetes bacterium, assembly GCA_021807965.1. The sequence continues at coordinate 708 of JAKBCI010000057.1, read as the reverse complement.
GAGTCGGCGAGCTGGGACTCGTGCGCGCCGAGCGCGTCGAACTTCGCGTCGGCGACCCTCGACACGTCGATGGCCGCGGCAATCTCGTCGTCGGGCGTCCCGAGGTCGCGCTCCTCGGTCCCGTCGTCGACGTCGTCGACGAGCGTCTCGCCGCGAGCCAGCGCCTCTTCGCGTCGGCGACGATCCTCGTCCGCCCAGCGCGCACGATACTGCGCCATGACGCTGTTGGGGATCGCGTTGTAGTACAGCGTCGGCTCGTAGTCGAGACGCGACATCGCCGCCAGCGTGATGCGGTGAGCCTGGATGTGGTCGGGGTGGCCGTAGAAGCCAATCTCGTTGTAGGTGACGATCACCTGGGGTCGCTCGTCGGCGAGCACCGCGGCCAGCCGGTCGGCGGCCTCGTCGATCGCGGTCGACCAGAACGAGTTCGGGTCATCATTCTGGGGCCAGCCCATCATCCCCGAGTCGCGGTACCCCAGACGAACGAGGCGAGTGATCCCGAGGATCTCGACCGCCCGATCGAGCTCAACCTCGCGCAGTGCGGCCACGGCGTGCGGACCGTGATCGGACGAACCGGGCTTGACGCCACCGGGGGCGTCGCCGTACTCGCCGTTGGTGCAGGTGACGAGCACCGTGCGCACGCCCTGGTCCGCGAGGAGCCGAAAGACGCCACCGGTCGAACTCGCCTCGTCGTCGGGGTGGGCGTGC
>JAKBCI010000056.1 GCA_021807965.1 Actinomycetes bacterium | reverse complement strand
TCGTCGAGATCGCCAACGAGGTCCTGCCGCCCGGGGTCATCAACGCCGTCGGCGGTGTCGCCGCCGGGGCGGCGCTGGTCGCCCACCCGCGCGTCGAGCGGGTGACCTTCACCGGGGCGACGGCGACGGGCCGCAAGGTCATGACGGCGGCGGCGGCGAACCTCACGTACGTCACCCTCGAGCTCGGCGGCAAGAACGCCCTACTGGTACTCGACGATGCCGACCTCGAGGACGCAGTGGCGATCGCCATCGAGGGCATGTTCTACAACCAGGGTGAGGCGTGCACGTCGACGTCGCGGATCCTCGTGCACGAGTCTCGCTACGACGAGTTCGCGGCCGCCTTCGTCGAGGCGACCTCTCGTCTCGTGATCGGGGACCCGCTCAACCCCTCGACCGACATCGGTCCGATGGTGGACGCGAAACAGCGCGACCGCGTGCTCGCCTACGTCGAGCGAGGTCTGGCCGAGGGCGCGACGTTGCTCTTTCGTGCCGAACTTCCGCGGGGGCTTGACCGCGAGGGCTACTTCGTCGCGCCCGTCATCTTTGGCGACGTCACGGCGTCAATGGCGATCGCCCAAGACGAGATCTTTGGGCCGGTCGCGGCCCTGGTGCGCGTTGGCGATGACGACGAAGCCGTCGCCATCGCCAATGACTCGGCCTACGGGCTCACCGCGGCGATCTGCACCGCCGACGAGGTGCGCGCGAGCGCGCTGGCCGCTCGTCTCGAAGTTGGCATGGTCTTCGTGAACAACTACACCCGGCGCACGTTTATCGGCTCGCCCTTCGGGGGTGTAAAGGCCAGTGGCTACGGCCGGGAGTACGCGCCCGAGACGATGCACGAGTTCGTGCGCGCGAAGAACGTGCGATTCCCCTCGGGACGCGGTGTCATCGCGGGCTGGCCGCCGCGCTAGCGCTCGTCCGGCCCGGCGTCGCGTCGAGTGATCGCTGCGCTCAGTGCAGCGCGACCGCGACGTCGAGCGGGCCGGCGGTCTCGGGTACCGGGCGCACGATGGCGACCGCCATCACGAAAGCGAGGAACGCCCCGAGCGAGCCCACTCGCACGGCCGTCTGGTAGCCGTGCACGGCCGCGCGCGCGGCGACGGCGGCGGCGGGACCCTGACCGTGCAGGATCGCGAGTCCGCGTTGCAGCGAGTGCTTGACCGCAGTTGCGGCGACGGTGACGAGAACCGCGAGCCCGAGCGAGCCGCCGATCTGCTGGCTGGTGTTGAGCAGCGACGAGGCGAGCCCCTGCTCGCGGTTGGCGACCCCGCGCACCGCGTTCACGGTGAGGGGCACGAAGGTGAGCCCCATCCCGAGGCCGGTCACGACGAGTGGTCCAAAGACGTGCCAGTACGACGACGTGCCCGTGAGAAACGAGGCCCAGAAGATGCCGAGTGACGCGAGCAGCGGGCCCGCGACGAGGAAGGGCCGCACCCCGACGTGGCGGATGAGCCGCGAGACGACGAGGCTGCTCGAGGCCACCATGAAGGGGATCGGCAGGTAGGCGACCCCGGTCACGAGCGAGCTGTAGTGCAGCTGCTCTTGGAGGAACTGGGTGAGAAAGAAGAGCAGCGCGAGCATTGCCCCGCCGAGCAGCAGCACCACGGCGAAGCCGCCGGCCCGATTGCGATCGCGCAGGAACGCCGGTGGAATCAAGGCCTCGCGGGTACGCAACTCGATCGCGGCGAAGGCGACGAGCAAAACGAGGCCGATCGCGAAGGCGAGGATCGTGTACCGGTCGGTCCAGCCCGAGCCCGGTGCTCGAATGAGTCCGTAGACGATGGCGGCGAGGCCGCCCGAGACCGTCAGGGCCCCCGGCACGTCGAGCCGGCCACCGTGGCCGTCGACCTTGGGCAGCACGATCGGCGCCGCCACGAGCAGCGCGGCACCGATCGGGACGTTGACGAAGAAGACCCAGCGCCACGATACGAACTCGACGAGTGCACCGCCGAGGACGAGTCCGAGGGCGCCGCCGGCCCCGGTCATCGCCGCGTAGACCGCCATGGCACGATGGCGTTCGGCACCCTCGTCGAAGGTGGTGGCGACGAGGGCGAGCGCCGTCGGCGAGGCGATCGCGGCGCCAATGCCCTGCACGGCTCGCGCCGCGATCAGCCAGCCCTGCGAAGTGGCGACGCCCCCGAGCAGCGAGGCGCCGGCGAAGAGGGCGATGCCGATCGCGAACATGCGACGGCGCCCGAAGATGTCGCCCATCCGCCCGCCCAGCAGCAGCAGGCCGCCGAAGACGAGCACGTACGCGTCGATCACCCACGTGAGGTTCGTCGTTGAGAAGGCGAGTTCACGCTGGATCGCCGGCAGCGCCACGTTGACGATCGTCATGTCGAGCATCACCATCAGCTGGGCCGCCGCGATCACGACGAGGGCGAACGCGTGGCGCTCGCGGGTGGCGCGGTCGGTCGGGTTCACGCGGCCACCGCCTTCTTGCTTGCCCAGAGCAGCACGTCGACCACCGGGTGCTCGCCGCCGTCTTCGAGACGACGCTCGAGTCGCTCCAGTCGCTCGACCTCAAGTCCCGCGAAGCCCGTCTCGAGGATGGCCTCGGTATAGAGGCGGGTCGGGTCGGACGGCCCGGCGTGGCCGAGGGCGTCGAGGTGGTGGCCGATGACGTAGAGGTGGCCACCGGGGCGCAGCGCGCGTGCCGCGGCCGCGAAGAGGGCCGGCCGCTCATCGGGAGCCACGTGAATGTTTGCCAGCACCACCAGGTCAAAGGCCTCGTTGGCCGGCTCGTAGGCGGTGAGGTCCGCGATAACGGTCGTCGGGGGCACGAGGCCGAGGGTGAGCGCGTCGCGGCGCAGCTGGTCGAGGCCGACGGTCGATCCGTCGACCGCGGTAACGCGCCACTGGCGCTTCGCGAGCCAGAGCGCGTTTCGCCCGGTTCCGCTGCCGAGGTCGATCGCGTCGCCCGCGGCGAGCGGCGAGACCAGCTCGACGAGCTCGTCGTCGGGCTCGCTCGCCCACCCGTGAGTGGTGAAGCGCTCGTCCCACATCGCGGTGCTGTCGGTCGTGCTGTGGTACTGGTGGTCGGTCGGTGACTGGTTCATCCGCTCTCTTTCGGTGGACGTGGTATCGATGGCGAGGCCCCGCTCGAGCTCGTCGAGGGCGCGCTCTAAGGCCGAACGATTGGCGGGGGCGAGTAACAGGTCAAGACGACGCTCGCGTTCGCTGATGCGATCGTTGAGTAACGTGACGATTGCGAGCCCCGCGTCGCTCGCGCGCAGCGTGCGCGAGCGACGGTCGCTCGCGCGGTGTCCGCTCGTGACGAGACCGCGCCGCTCGAGGCCATCGACGCAGCGCTTGGCGCTCATCGCGTCGGTCGCTAGCAGTCGCGCGAGCGCGCGCAGCGCGCAGCCGGGGTGTTCGGCGATCGCGCGCAGGATGGCGGCCTCGGGCGGGGCGAGCTCGAGGTCGGCGAGTTCGTCGTGCCACTGGCGCCGCAGCGTTCGACTGATCCGGCTCAGGCGAAAGCCGAGGCCCTGCGCGAGTGGCGTCGGCGAAACGGACTGGCGGACGGATGGCATGGAGAAAGCGTAACGACTGTTACAGCAACCGTGACCGGAGGACGCGTCCCTAGACTTCTCTCAGGAGGACCCCGTGGAAGAGACGCCACCGGACTCAGCGCCGTTCCAGTCGCCGGACCTGCGCCGGGACCTGTTGAACGGGCTCGGGCTGCTCGCGGCCGGGGCGAACGTCGTCATGCAGCTCGCCCGGCTGGAGATCGGCCACGGCGTCGCGCGCAGCCGGGTGGCGAACGGCTCGTTGACGCGCCACCCGTTCAAACGGACCCGCACGACGCTCGGCTACGTGACCGTCGCGCTGCTCGGCACCGACGAGGATCGACTGGCCCTTCGTCGCGAGGTCAACCGCCAGCACCGCCAGGTTCGCTCGGGCCCGGGCGACCCCGTCGCCTACGACGCCTTTGACCCCGAGCTGCAGCTGTGGGTCGCCGCGTGTCTCTATCGCGGGACGCTTCACGCGCTCGCACTCACCACGGATGCGCTCGAACCAGCGCGGCTCGACGAGCTCTACCGGCTCGCCTCGCGCTTTGCGACCACGCTGCAGGTTCCCCCGGCCCGCTGGCCCGTCGATCGGGCGGCCTTCGAGACCTACTGGACCGACGCCATCGGTACCGTCACCATGGACGATCTCACGCGAGAGTACCTCTGGGGGATCGCGTCGCTCGCCTTCTTGCCCCGACCGCTTTCGACGCTGCTTGGACCCTGGCACCGCGTGATCACGGCCGGGTACCTGCCCGACGTCATCCGCACCGAACTCGGCCTCGCGTGGAATCCGAGTCGTGCGCGTCTCTTTGGCGCAACGCAGTGCACCGCGCGGTGGATTAATCGACGCCTTCCCACGGTGCTGCGCGCCTTTCCCCTGAATCTCGCACTCTGGGACGCGCAACGTCGACTGCGCTCGGGCCGTCCCTTCGTCTAAGCGTAGGTCGAGCTCGGGACGATGACGACGGGCACGGGACTACGCTCGGCGAGTTGCAGGCTCGTCGAGCCGAGCAGCATCCCCGCGTGCTCGTCGCGGCCCCGCGAGCCAACGACCACGAGGTCGGCGAAGACCGGCGCCTCGGCGCAGCGCAGCAGGACTGAGCAGGCGTCGCCGTCGGTGTCGTGCCAGCTGAGCCTCGTCGGATCGAACCCCGTGCTCTCGACGAGGCGCGCGACCTCGTCGGCGAATGCTGTACGCGGATCACGGCGCTGCAGGTGTCCGAGCATGCCGCGGGCGTGAACGAAGATGACGTGCGCCCCGAGCAGGCGCGCCGTCGACATCGCCCAGCGCGCCGCGACCTCGGCGTCGAGCGAACCGTCAAAGCCGACCGCGATGGTGCGTGGGTAGGCGCTCACGACTCGCGTCCGCTCAACTCGTCGCGGACCAGCTCGAGGGTCGAGGCGCGCTCGCGCATCGTGCGGCGGATCACGTCCTCGCCGGGCCCTCCCGAGGTCTCGCCCTCGCTCGCCATCGCGTCCCCGAGAGTTGCCGCGAGGGTCGCCGTGACCGAGTGGCGAAGGGCCGTGAGGTCGTAGCCGCCCTCGAGGAAGAGGGCGAGACGGCCGTCGCGCGGCGCGAAGCCCCTCGCCCACGAGGCGAGGTGGGCGAAGTCGCCGCTCGAGAGCGCGAAGTCGGCCATCGGGTCGTCGCGGTGGCCGTCGAAGCCGGCCGACACGAGCACCCACGTCGGCGCGAACTCCTCGATCTCGGGGGTCGCCACCTCGTCGAGGGCGCGGCGCACGACGTCACCCGTCGCGCCCGCCGGCAGGGGCAAGTTGATCGTCGCGCCGACGGCGTCGAGCCCGCCGATCTCGCTCGCCACCCCGCTACCGGGAAAGAGCGGCCACTGGTGCGTCGAGACGTAGAGGACGTCGGGGTCGTTCCAGAAGATGGTCTGGGTGCCGTTGCCGTGGTGGACGTCCCAGTCGATGATCAGGACCCTCTCCCCGTCGCGGCGCAGGGCCGCGGCCGCGACCGCCACGTTGTTGAGGAGACAAAAACCCATAGCCCGGTCGGGCAGCGCGTGGTGGCCGGGTGGTCGCACCGCGACGAAGCCGACGCCCGCGTCGCGGCGACGCAACTCCTCGACGACGGCCAGTCCGGCGCCGGCGGCCAGTTGGGCGAGCGCCCACGAGTCGTAGGTGGCGTAGGTGTCCTCGTCGATGTCGCCGCCGCCCTCGTAGCAAAAGGCGCCGAGCTCGTCGAGGTAGGCGCTCTGGTGCACCGTCGCGAGCTCGCCGCGCGTCGCCGCGCGCGCGGCCACCGCCACCAGGTCACTGCCGAGCCCGAGGTCGGCGATCCCGTCGCGCACCGCCACCAGGCGATCAGGACGTTCGGGGTGGCCCGGGTCCTCGTGGCCGACGTCGTCGAGGGGATCGTTGACGACCAGCACGTCAGCGCAGCGCCGCTTCTCGAGACGCCGCCCAGCGACGCGCCCGTTCCGCGCGACGAGCGCGACTGGTCTCGGTCGGTTCGATGGGAAAGCGCACGAAGATGATCTCGTCTTCGAGTCGGGCGGTCACGTCGAAGCCCGACTCGCCAAAGACGTGCATCATGCTGCGGTTGTCGGCCTGGGTCTCGGCGACGAAGGTGGTGATACCGCGCTCCCACGCGGCGTCGGCGAGGTGGTCGAGGAGCAAGATGCCGAGGCCCTGGTGCTGGAAGGCGTCGTCGACGAGGAAGGCCACCTCGGCGCGCGTGGTCGACGGGATCCGGTCGTAGCGGCCAACGGCGACGAGCGTGCCGCGGTCGATGATAATGAAGGCCAGTCGGTCGACGTAGTCGAGCGTCGTGAGGTGGACGAGTTCCTCCGCCGACAGCTCGGGGTGCACCGAGAAGTAACGGCGAAAGACCGAATCGGGCGACAGCTGGGCGTGGAACTGGTTCAAGATGTCCGCGTCGTCGGGTCTGATGGGGCGCAGTTGCAGGGTGAGACCACGCTCGGTCGTCACGCGCGTAGTGAGGTCCGAGGGGTACACGCCGGGGCGAAACGCCGACGTGCGCGCGCCGGGATGGTCCGCGAGGTCAGTCATGGTTCGTACTTTCGCTATGCCCCTCTCACGTCATAGCACGCTCGTGCGACGTCCACCTGACGTCGCCCGCGACACCACATCCAACGTCGCGTGGACATCATGCAAGGACCCACGATGGCTTTTCTGCGCGTTGGTGACCTGGGACGTTCGTCATAACCGCGCGTACCATCCGTCCGCGGTTGGGATGTGGCTCGTAGCATCGTACGAAGAACCGCAGCGAGACGTTGGTGTGGTGTTGCGGTCGCGTTGATGGGCGGTGGTGCGTTGGCGATGACGGTGTTCACGACGGACGAGGCGGAGCGTTACGACAAGATCGCCGACGCTCTCGAACACGAGGCTGTCCTGACGCTTCGAACGAGCGACGGCGACGAATTTGTCGTGCCACCCCAGCTGGCTGAGGTGATCGGCCAGGCGGTGCACTTTCTCGCGCGCGACAAGGCCGTTGAGGTGACGCCGCACTCGCGGTATCGGTTTCTGTAAAACCCCGACGGCCGACTCGGCTATGGGCGGATATGTCCCGGTGACGAGCGCTGCGCTTCTAAAGTGTCCAGTATTGGTGGATGCGGTTGGTGGTGGACATCAAGATGTAAAGGTAAGTATGGGTCACGTGTACGAGTGTGCCGAGTAATTTGACATTTCGTCGTGTTTCCTGAAGTAGTTTCTACTCGAGTGTCGGGGTGAGGGTGGCGTTCAAGAAGAAGGACAAGCGAGACGGTCACGACAAGGGTGCCAAGGCGCACCACGGGTCGGTTGCCGTCATCGACGACGAAGAGGCCCGTGACAAGTACGCCGACGGCGACACGGGTCCTCGCAAGGGTCGTCTCGGGGACTTTCTCATCTCCTCGGGCCGGATCACTGCCGCCCAGCTCGACGAGGCGCTTCGCGTCCAGCAAAAGACCCGTGAGAAGCTCGGCCAGGTCCTAGTCGGTCAGGGTCTCCTCGACGAACAGGCGCTGACCGAGGCACTGTCGTCCATGCACGGGTTGCCCGTCGTGAACTTGCACCGCGAGGACGTCGAGGCGGACTCGCTCACCCTCGTCGACGAAGAGTTCGCCCGCGCCAACGTGGTCGTGCCGGTCAAGCTCGTCGGCGACGAGCTGCTCGTGGCCGCGGCTGAGCCTAGTGACAAGCTGCGACAACGACTGGCTGAGCTGACCGGCCGCACGATCACCATGCAGATCGCGTCGCTCACCGATGTTCGCTGGGCCATTGACTCGAACTACCGAGCGATTACCGGTGTCGACGAACTCGTCGAGGTCTTCAAGGTCGTCGACGCCGCCCGGCGTCGTACGTCCGACGTGGTCGTCGCGCCCGAAGTGGTCGCCGATGACGCGCCGATCGTGCAGGTCGTCGACCGGATACTTACCCAGGCGATGCGCGACCGGGCCAGTGACGTCCACATCGAGCCCTCGGACCAAGTAGTGCGGGTGCGCTTTCGCATTGACGGCGCGCTGAACCAGATCCTGGAACTGCCCGCTTCGATGGGGGCAGGTCTGATCAGCCGCATCAAGATCATGGCCGACATGAACATCGTCGAACGGCGCCGTCCTCAGGACGGCCAGCTCACGGTCACCATTGACGGCAAGGAAGTCGACGTACGAGTCTCGACGGTCGCCACGATCATGGGCGAGAAGTGCGTGCTGCGGATCCTCGACAAGACCCGATCGGTGCTGCGCCTCGCCGATCTCGGCATGCCCGAAGACACCCACATCGCGTACGCGAAGCTGGTGCGCGCCCCCTTCGGGATGGTGCTCTGCGCCGGGCCGACCGGGAGCGGCAAGACGACGACGCTGTACGCGACCGTAAGCGAGATTAGCAAA
>JAKBCI010000055.1 GCA_021807965.1 Actinomycetes bacterium | reverse complement strand
CCCAGCCGAGGCCGGGCTGGCGAAAGGCGCGGATCGCGTCGTAGGTCAACAGGACGTTGAAGACGAGGCCCGCGTAGAAGAAGTACCGGTGGGCGTTGTGCATGATGAGCGGGAATCTCGTCTCGCCCGAGTACGAGCCGTGCCCGTCGGCGACGGCGCAGGCCGGTGGCGACCACCAGAAGGCGCGGTAGTAGCTGCGTCGGTAGTAGTAGCACGACAGTCGAAAGCCGAGGGGAAAGATCAAGATGAGTAGCGCGGGCGACCAGCCCCACCCGTGGATGGCGAAGCCCGCGCCCGAACCGGGCACGCAGGTGTTCGTGAGACACGGCGAGTAGAAGGGGCTGATGAGATCGCGGTGGGCGGCGGCGCCGACGTAGTAGTTCTGGTTCTGGAACGCGGCCCAGGTCGAGTAGACGACGAACGCCGTGAGGATCGAGACCGTGACGACCGGTTGCAGCCACCAGCGGTCTTGTCGCAGTGTCGCGACCTCGGGGCCGCCGCGCACGCCGCCGAGTTGCACCTTGGTCGCACTTTCAATGGCCGCCACCGGATCTCCTCGCTCTCATCGTCGCGAGCCACGGCTCGCCTGCCACAACGTTCCCTATTGTAGGCACGGCGCTGCGGGGGGTCTGGACCCGTAACGGTGCGAACGCGGCGCCCGCGGGCCGGTCGAGCTTTCGTGCCGCGGCCGCGCCGCCCGAGGCCGAACGGCGACTGGCGCCGCTACGTCGCCTCGCGTCAGCCCAGCGGCTCGTGGGTGAGCCGGATGTCCCCGCCGGTGTCCGGGGGCCATCCGCCCGACTCGAGGAACGACGTGATCTCGTCGCGTAGGGTTTTCGCCGCGCGCGACAGCGTGTGACGCACGTCGCGTACCAGGCAGATGGTGCGCTCGATGACCGGGTCAGTGAGTGGAATCACGTGCAGATCATCGTTCATGGTCGCGACGATGCTCGGTACGATTGCCGCGCCAATGCCCGCCGCAACGAAGGCGTGCGCCGTTGCCATCTCCGCCCCGTCGAGGGCGACGAGCGGTGCGAATCCGGCCGCGTCGAAGGCCCGCAGGGTTGCGGCGCGCACGTCGTAACCCTCGTGGAACATGATGAGCGGCACCCCGCGCAGCTCGCTGATGGTGATCGCGTCTCGTTGAGCGAGCTCGTGCTTCTCGCCGACGACGACGACCATCCGCTCGACGGCCAGGGTCCGCTGCTCGAGGGACGAGTTGGCGAGATCACCGACGACGAGCGCGAGATCGAGCACACCGGACTCGAGCGATTCCGCGATCTGCTCGGAGTGGTGCTCGACGAAGGAGAGCGAGATGTCGGGGTAGTGCAGGCGAAACTGCGCCAGCACGAGCGGCAGCAGGGTCGCGCCGATGCTCGGCGTGGCGCCGATCGTGACGTGGCCCCGGTGCAGCCCTTCGATCTCGTCGGCGCCGTGAAAGACGTCGTCGACGCCACGCAGGACCCGTCGCGCGATGGGTAGCAACGTCGCGCCCGCGTCGGTGAGCGCGATGGGTCGGCGCCCGCGGTGAAAGAGGGCGACGCCGAGGATGCTCTCGAGTCGGTGTATCTGGGCGCTGATCGACGGCTGGGCTACGCGCAGCTCGTCAGCGGCGGCGGTGAACTGGCCTTCGTCGGCCACCGCGACGAAACAGCGGAGTTGCTGAAGTGTCAGATCGTTGGCGCTAAACATATGTATTACCTATTCTATCAAGACTTAGAATCAATTGGAAATCTATAGTGCAGCACCATACATTAGAGGTATGCGCACATTCAAAAGTATTTCAGCCCCCTTCCTAGTCAGCGCTCTGGCCGTCTCGGCGGTCGGTGTTGCCACGAGTGCGGGAGCCACCACCCTGCATCACTCCACCTCTAGTTCGACTGCTCACGTGGTCAAGCCCAAGATCGTGAAGGTCGCCTTTAGGGGGACCTACAAGGGAACCATTGCCATGCTCTGGTCATCGACGGGGGTCAAGGCCACCGCCGTGACCGGCAAGGGGACGGCGACCTACCTCGGCACGAGCACCTTGTCGGGCTCGGGGTCCTCGACGGCCGCGAGCACGTGTGACCCGCTGACCGGTAAGGGCGTGCTCGTCGGCTCGGGGAGCAAGCTCATGCTCACGATCATCGACCCGACCTCGTCCCAGGCCTGTGCGGCGGGAGACAGTGCGCCCACCTCAGTGAGCGTGAAGGGCGTCGCCAAGGTTACGGGCGGTCTAGGCAAGTACAAGGGCGTGTCGGGAACTCTCAAGTTCACCGGCTCGTTCTCCATCAAGTCCACGACCGCTGGTTCGAGCGAGAGTGACGCCTTTAGCGCCACGCTGACCGGCGTCTTGAGCATCAAGAAGTAGTCGACCGACCAATCGAAAGAGGAGGAGTACCTATGAAGCGAGTACTAGCGGCAGTGACGGCGGGGGCGTTGTCCCTGAGCGGCGCGGCTCTGATAGGGGTGTCGGTTGCGTCGGCCGACTCCACGACAACCACGACGACCACCCTGGCGCCGCCGGTGCAGGGCACGAACCCGGTTCCGGTGTACATGCAGGTTGACACGGTCACCGCCGGCGGCGGTACGGGCGTCTTAAAGCCCGCCGTCGGGTGCGCCCAGACCAACGAGTTCCTCGTCGGACAGACCGTCGTCTTTCGCATGTCGGCCGTGAACGTCGCCGCCGGCGGGGTCCCACTGACCGGCGCTAACACCAAGAGCGTGACGATCACGATCCCCGGCGAAGCGCCGCTCGCGATGGACTACGGCAACCACGGCACGACCGCCTTCTGGAGTGCCGGTTGGCACACCACGGCGACCACGCCGATTGGCGTGGTGAACTTCACGATCACGCTCACGACTAAGGCCATCCCGGCCAAGACCAAGATCGTCAAGGTGAAGAAGAACGGCAAAATGGTACGTGAGCGCGTGGTCGTCAAGGCCGGCGTGCCGTCTAAGTCGTGGACGTACTCACAGGCCGGCCTGCCCGCGTCCTCGCAACTAACGATGAACGCGGTTCCCGCGGCGTGAGCTAGGTGGCGCGACGCCCTCGGATCAATCTGGGGGCGACGCGCCGTGCCACCGACGATCACTTCGCTGGCCCCTTAAGCCTACCCCGAAACGATTTACCATGAACTTGACTCGCCACGCAGCGCGACGGGTCGTCGTCCTCGTCGCGCTCGGCGCGCTACTGCCCCTGGCGGTGGTGACGACCACCAGTGCCGGCACGAACGCGACGACACCCACCACCACGAGCGCCACCACGCCCGCTGGCACCAGCCTGCCGACACCGGTGGTGCCCGGCGCCGCGCCGCTACCCTTCACCGGGGTGGTTGCCGCGGCGGCGACGCCGAGTGCGACCATGGGCAACCTCGCGGTCAGTCCGGACGTGGGGACCGAGGGCCAGCCCTTCACCATTAGCGGAAGCGGCCTGCCGGCCAACACCAGCGTGGAGCTGACCTGGAGCACCGCCTCGGCAACCTGGATCGCCGACGTCGAGCCGAATACGGTGAACTGGCTCGGGCGCACGGCCACCACCTTCAACGTGGTGCTCGCGACCGTCACGACGAACGCGTCGGGCGCCTTCACGTACGCGACGACGGTGCCGGTGGACTTCGGGGGAATCCACGACATCTACGCGGTCGTCAACGGGGTGGAACTCGACCACGGCGGCTATGAGATGTACCGCACGGTGTCGGTGACGCCCACGCACGGTCCCATCGGCACGCCGATTCACATCACGTACACGGCGCTCGGCTCCACCCTCTACGGCAGCGGCGGCGTGGTGCTCTGGGACAACCACTACGCGGGCAACATGTCGGGCAACTGGACGCGCGGCACGGCGACGGTAACGATTCGAGCGACCGGGCCCGTTGGCCAGCACGTCGTCACGGTCGAGGACGGCATGGGCTTCTCCTACCTCAACGTCGTCCAGTCGCCCGTACCGTATCTCAACGGTGGCTCGGCGATCTTCACGACGACTGCGGGAAGGACCAACTTGACACCGTCGATCACCTGGCCCGACACCATCACGCCGACGGTCAGCGAGCGAACGACGCTGTCGAGCGCCGGTCTCGATCCGTCGAGCACGGCGGTCGCGTCGCTCTCCGCGACGAGCGGTCCGGTTCTCTCCAAGGTGAAGGTCACCGCGACCGGGCTCTCGGGCAACGGGACCGATCAGCTGGTGTGGTCGACCGTGGTCGGCAGTCGAGTCAACTGTCCGACGAGCTCGTGTTGGAACTTCGAGTCCATCGCGCTGGGCAGCGCTGCGGTCGTGAACGGCACGCTCGCTTCGACGGTCACGATCCCCGACGGACTCGGCGGCTGGCACGTCATCCAGGTGATGAATGGCCAATCCGTCGAGGCGCAGGTTCCCTTCTACGTGAAAGAGAGCATCGTTCCCTTCTACAACGCGGCTGGTCAACTGATGAGCATGGGCGTCGCCACGGCCAATGACGCCACCACGCCCGCGGCGATCGCGGCGGGCCAGTCGGGTACGGGCCAGTACACCTTCAAAGAGGGTCAGGAGTTCACCATCAGCCTGAAGGGCGTTGGTTGGACCCAGCTCGACAACACCCTGGCGGTTGACTATGAGAACGTCTGTATCGGTTACGGGTGCGGGTTCAACTCGAACGGGTACATGGTGATCCACCTGCGCGCCACCGGCGGGCCGGGGGTCCACCTCATCGATCTCTACCCCCTCCTCTACAACCAGCAGCCGTCCTTCGCCAATACCCAAGGCGGCATGATTCCGATCCTGAGCTTCAGGAACAACGCGCCGGGCTTGGCGCTGGGCTACCAGATCCCGTCGTTCCACTTCGCGATCACGATCGTCAACTAGTCGCATACCTCCCAGCTGCGAGTGCCAGCGCCTCGCCCCCCGTGCGCAGGGGGCGAGGCGCTGACATGTTCGGGCGCTAGCCCGTATTAACCGTAGACGCCGCGCGGGCCGGTCGTCAGTACGATGGGCGAGGATGGAGTCGCGTGGTCGTTGCTATCGTCGTCGCGGTCGTCGTCGTGATGGGACCCGATCCGGTGCTCGTCGCGCGTCGGGCACGCGGGACGCCACGTCCGTGGATGGTGCCGGTGAGTCGGGCGCTGCGGTTTGTGGACACGTGCGCCTTCGTCGTCTCGTGCATGGTGATTCTCGTTGGCGTGGCGTGGGAATTGGCCCACTCGCGCTCGTGGATCGTTCACGAACGTCGTGGCGTATCGCGCCACGTCCGTTCGCCAAGCAGCGCGAGCAGGGAGGGTAGGAGGAGGCCCCGCACCACCGTCGCGTCGACCAGGACACCGAGGGCGAGGCCTACGCCGAGCTCCTGGAGACCGGCCACGTGCCCGACGACGAAGCCGCTCAGCGCCGCGACCATGATCACCGCCGCGCTGGTGACGACGGCGCCGGTCGCGGCGAGTGCGTCAACGAGTGCGTCCGACGCACTCAGTCCGCGGTCGTGCGCCTCGCGGATGCGCGCGACGATGAAGACCTCGTAGTCCATCGAGAGGCCGAACAGCACGGCGAAGATGAAGACGGGTACCCACCCCTCAATCTGGCTGACGCGGTAGGTGCCGATGAGATCGGCGCCGAGTCCGACGCGAAAGCACCACACCAGGAACCCGTAGGCGACGGCGACCGAGACGAGGTCGAGCGCCACGGCGAGCACCGCGATGACCCACGAGCGAAAGGCCCGCGCGAGCACGAGCCACGCGAGCACGAGCGCGCCGAGCACCAACCAGGGAAAGACGCCGTAGATGGCGGCGAGAAAGTCGACGCCCTGCAGGGGAGCGCCGCCGACGACCAGCGACGTGCCGCGTGGGAAGTGCGCGGCCGCGACCTCGGCGCGGATCACGCGGACGAGGCGTTGGGTCACGGGGTCGCCGAGCTCGCCGCGACTCACGACGAGAATGCGCGCGTAGCGACCCGATGGGTCGACGAAGGGCCAGACGCTGTCCGCGGCGACGAGTGCGACGCCGGGGGTGTGCAAGAACGTGGTCGCGAGGGCGAGGCGCGCGCTCGTCTGGGCCGTCGACGTCGAGCCGTGGGGTCGGCCGCTGTCGACGAGGACCTCGATCGGGGTGAGAATGCCCGGTCCGATGCTCGAGCGAACGAGGGCGATCGCCCGGGCGGACTCCATGGCCGGCGGGATGGCCGTGAGCGACCCGGGCGTGAGCGACAACCCCGCACTGGCGCCGGCGAACAGGCCCAGGCCGAGCAGCGTGCTCGCGAGCACGCGGCGCGGGTGCGCCACGACCACGCGGGTCACGCGGGCCCACCGACTGGCCGCGAGGTCGCGCGGTTCGAGCAGGCCGCGCAGACCGTGGGTCGCGACGCCGCGTCGGCCGAGCGTGGCGAGCAGCGCCGGCTGGAGCGTCAGGGCCGCGGCCAGCGCCACGAGCGGCACGACGAGCCCGGCGGCGCCGAGCGAGCGCACGAGCGGGACCGGTACCGCGAGCATCGTGGCGAGCCCAACCGCGACGATCAAGCCCGAGAGCACGACGGTCCGTCCGGCCGTCGCCATGGTGCGCTCGAGCGCCGCCGCTTCGTCGCGGTTGGCCAGTTCCGTGCGGTAGCGGTGCACGATCAGCAGTGAGTAGTCAATGGCGAGACCGAGACCGACCAGGGCGACCACGTTGGGCACGTAGAGCACCATCAACACGTGGCCCGCGAGCAGGTCAACGAGTCCGAGCGCGACGGCGGTGGTCGCCCCGGCGACGACGAAGGGAACGAGAACGGCGAGGCTTGCGCCGAGCACGCCGAGCAGCAAGAGCAGCGCGAACGCCAGCGCGATCGCCTCACCGCGCTCGAGGTCGCCGCGCAGTATCGGCGTGACGTCGGCCTGCAACGCCGCCGGGCCGGTGACCAGGGCGCGCACGTGCACCGACCGCAGCGCCGCGCGCAGGCGCGCGACCGCGCCGGCCGCGCGGTTGAGCGAGTCTCGTGACTCGAGGTCGGTGAGCAGCAGACCGGCGACGGCCTGCTGCTCGACGACGTGCAGCGATCCCGTCGCGGTGATCGCGCGACGCAGCCGCGCTTCGGCGACGAGGTCGGCGTGCTTCGAGCCGAGGTGGGGCACGACGACGGTGAGCGCCCCCTCAATGTTCTCGCCGAAGTGATCGATCAGGATCGCGTCGGCCCGCGCCGACG
The DNA here is from genome assembly GCA_021807965.1 of Actinomycetes bacterium. The sequence continues at coordinate 1,308 of JAKBCI010000055.1, read as the reverse complement.
CGGAGCCGGGAACCGCGAGCGAGGTCGTCAGGCGCGAGCCCAGCTGGTGGTAGCCGAGCAGGCCGACGAGCGCCGCGCCGAGCCAGAGTGCGAGCACGAGCAGCCGCCATCGGACGACGCTGCGGGTCCACCGGGCGAACACCCTAGAAGGGTAATGCCGCTGCTTGCGTCCGACGAACCGATGTGACGCGCCACATCCGTTGGCGAGCGGGTCAACTCAAGCGAACGTGTACTAGACCTTGCCGCCGCGCCGGCTCTCCGCCGTGCCGCCGAAGAGAGCCCACAGGACGAGGGCCAAGCCGGGGACGAGGAACCAGATGCCAAAGACGAGCGCGAGCACGACGAAGAAGGCGCCCATGCCCATGGTGAACGGCCAGATCGAGGTGCCGGGGAAGGCGCCGACGACGCCGGCACCCTGAGCCTGGGTCGCGTTCGGGTTGTCCTCGGGCCGGGCCCTCATTCGTCGGCTCCACCAGTAGTAGTAGCCACCGGGCAAAAAGCCGAGCAGCATGCCGGCGAACATCATGACGCTGCCGGCGTTCTCGTGGCCCCAGTTCCAGTAGACGGCGACCATCAAACCGAAGAAGATGCCGAGGCCGAGCAGGATCTTGGACTCGATCTTCATTGCTCAACCTTCACGTGGCCGTGGGGCACGGCCCGGTGCTCGGGGTGGTTGTAGTCCCACGTCGGCCGCTCGCTGCGGATGGGGGGCAGGCGGTAGAAGTTGTGGTGAGGCGGCGGCGACGTGGTGAACCACTCGAGGGTCTGGGCGTCCCACGGGTTGTCGCCGGCCGGGTACTTCTTCCAACTCACCACGACGTTCACCACGAAGACGATGGTCGAGACGCCGATCAGCACCGCGCCAACGGTCGAGAGGTCGTTCAGGAACTTCCACTGGGGATCGTGGGGGTAGATCGCGATACGCCGCGGCATGCCGCGCAGGCCGAGCAGGTAGAGCGGCAGCGTGAAGACCTGGGTACCGATGAAGAGGAACCAGAACTGGATCTTGCCGAGACGCTCGTTCAAGAGATACCCGGTGATCTTGGGTCCCCAGTAGTAGAGGCCACCCATTGCGGCGAGCACCAGGGCCATGACGACTGAGTGGAAGTGCGCGACGACGAAGTACGTGTCGTGGGTGAAGAAGTCGAGCGGCGGACTGGCGAGGTAGATGCCGGTCAGCCCACCGATGAGGAACGTGACGACGAAGCCGATGGCCATCAGCATGGCCGTGGAGAACCAGATCTCCCCTCGCCACATCGTGCCGATCCAGTTGAAGATCTTGATGCCCGTCGGCACCGCGATCAAGAG
>JAKBCI010000054.1 GCA_021807965.1 Actinomycetes bacterium | reverse complement strand
GCACGATGTTGACGCCGAGCGTCTCGGCGAGCCCCGCGCCTTCGGCGGCGGCCTGCATAATGCCTGGTCCAGCGCCTGACACGGTCATCCAGCCCCGACGTGCCATGCGCTCGCTGAGCTCGCGCGCCATTGCGTAATGTGGCGAGGATCGCGGCGTTCGTGCCGAGCCGAAGACCGTAAGTTTGGGTCGATCGCGCCAGGGGGAAAACACGCGAGCCGCACTCAGCAACTCGCGCATGGCGGTCGACGCGACCCGGAGGTCCTCGGTGTCGTGATTCGACTGGACGAGCGTCAGCACGTCCTGCAAGAGCCCGCGCACCAGCTCGAGTTCTTGCGAACCCGGATCCGCGGCGAGTCCGCTGTCTCGCAGGAATGCTTCAACGACCTCGTTCACAGCGTCTGGTAGAGCGTGCTGCGCTGCACCAGTGGCCGACCCAGTGGCGTGACGAGCTCGCGCAGGTGTTCAACGTCTAGTTCTTGCCCGTGAACTGCTCCCGCCGCTCGCGAAATGTTCTCGTCCATGAGAGTCCCACCGAGATCATTCGCGCCCGCGTTGAGAATTCGACGAACGCCGTCAACTCCCATCTTCACCCAGCTCACCTGGATGTTGTCGATGTAGGTTGCGTAGTGGAGCCGTCCGACGGCGTGAATCAGCACGGCTTCGCGAAAGGTCGGGCCCCGCCTCGAACGACCCCGCAAGAACAGTGGCGTTGCCATATGGACGTAGGGCAGGGGAACGAACTCGGTGAAGCCACCGGTCTCGCGCTGCAGTGCCCGCGTGACCAGCAGGTGCGTTGCCCAGCTCGCCGCTCCCTCGACTGCTCCGAACATGATCGTGACGTTCGAGTGCAGTCCGACATGGTGGGCCGCGCGGTGTACGTCCAACCACTGCTGGGTCGACAGCTTGTCCGGACAGAGAATGGCGCGAACCTCGTCCACGAGAATCTCGGCCGCCGTCCCGGGCAACGTCTTGAGACCGGCGTCACGTAACCCAGCTAGGTACGTCTCGAGATCCTGACCCGATCGGCGCGCGCCCTCGAACACCTCGAGCGCACTGAACGCGTGAATGTGCATCCTGGGCGACGCCTCGTGAACGGCGCGAACGACCTCGAGGTAGTACTCGCCATCAAAATTGGGATGAATGCCCCCCTGGAGGCAGACTTCCGTCGCTCCGCGTTCTTCGGCCTCGCGCACTCGCTCAGCGATTTCGTCCAGCGTGAGCAGGTACGGATCGCCGCGCAAATTCAGCGAGAGCGGTCCCTTGGAGAAGGCGCAGAATCGGCACTTGAACGTGCACACGTTGGTGTAGTTGATATTGCGATTGACAACGTAGGTGACGTCGTTGCCGACCAGTTCTCGACGTACCTCGTCGGCGAGCTCCACGATGGCGTTGAAATCACCGCCGCGAGCCTCGAGCAGGGCAACGAGCTCGCCGTGCTCGAAGTCGTAACCCGGCTCGTAGCGTGCCAGAATCTCGCTGACCGCGCTCGTGCGCACCCGGGAGACCGGTGTCTCGGGTGGCGTGGCGTCGGCTCCCGAGGCCCACGCATCGTCTCGCGCGAGACCCGTCGCATCAGCAGCGGCCAGAACTGCGGGACGAACGTGCTCGTGCACGAACTCGTCGTGGCGAGCGACGAAGCTTGGGTAGATCGTGAGGCGCGGCACGAGATGAAGCCCCCGAGCCTCGGTTTCACGACGTAGCGCGCCGATGGCGGGCCACGCCCGCTCCGGATTCACGTGGTCCAGCGTCACGGGCGAGATGCCGCCGAAGTCGTCAATGCCGTATTCGAGCAGTTCAGCGGGATCATCGCTGAGGTTCGGCGGCGCTTGAAGGTGTATCCCCGCCGGCAGGATCAGCCGCGCGGCCGCGATCGTCCAGCGGAACTCGTCCGCGCTCGCCGGCGGCTCGTGAGCCATCGCCGTGCGGGCCTTGGGCAAGAAGTTCTGGATGATGACTTCTTGGACGTGCCCGTGGGCTTCGTGTGACGCGGCAATGGCCGCGAGCGTCTCGATTCGATCGGCGCGCGTCTCGCCAATCCCCACGAGCAGACCCGTCGTAAAGGGGATGCGAAGCGCGCCCGCCGCGTCGAGCGTCGCGAGACGGCGCTCGGGCGTTTTGTCGGGTGACAGCCGGTGGGCGTCGAGCGACGCTAGCGATTCGAGCATCATGCCCTGGGAGGCGGCGCACGCTCGAAGCTGATCGAGCTCGTGGGCGTAGAGGGCCCCGGCATTCACGTGCGGGAGAAGGCCGGTTCCATCGAGCACCATCTGCGCGGCCGTGGCAACGTAGTCCACGGTAGAGCGATATCCCCGGGCAGCGAGCCACCGCGCGGCTTCGTCGTAGCGAAGCTCCGGTCGTTCACCCAGTGTGAAGAGGGCCTCGCTGCACCCAGCGGCGCGTCCCTCTTCAGCGATTGCCATGACCTCGTCGAGTGAGAGGTACGGCGCCGCCACGTGAGCCGGTGCTTGGGCAAACGTGCAGTAACCACAGCGGTCGCGACACAGCTTGGTGAGGGGAATGAAGACCTTGGGCGAGTACGTGACCACGAAGCCGTGCGTTGCGCGAGCGCGCCCGAAGGCCTCGGCGGCGAGATCCTCCGCGGACGCCGCCATCAGTTCGGACGCGAGGGCCATCGACACCACGCCTTGCTCGGGCCTTGACATGGCAGCATCCTACAGGTGCGGGTGCGCGCACGATTCCATACGGCGACTGCCGAACGGAGCGGTTAAGCACCCAACGCATGACCGTACGACGGGGACTGCGTCGAGTTCGCCACGTAGTCGGTGGCGCTCCGGCGACCTTAGCCTTGCGCCACGATGTCGGTAACGAGTTCTACGACGCTCGTGGCCCCAATGTTGAAGTAGTCCATCACGTAGGATCCCGGAGCGGACAGACCAAACGAGTCGATCCCGACGGCCTGGTCCACGTAGCGCGTCCACCCTAGCGTGGCGCCCGCTTCCACCGCGATAGACGGTATCGTCCGGCGTAACACCGCGTCGCGATAGTCGAGGGTCTGCTCGTCAAAACACCTCCAGCAAGGCATGGCGACGACGCGGGTCGCAATCCCGAGTGCCGACAGTCGGTCGTGGGCCTCTAGGCAGACCGCAACCTCGGACCCGGTACCCACCAGGGTGCAGCGGGCATCGACGTCCTCGCGAATCACGTAGGCGCCTCGCGCCGCACCCGCGCGAGACGCGCGACGATCGGGTTCGCCCATCACCGCGACGTCTTGGCGAGAGAGGATCAGCGCGGTCGCCGGCGGATCGGGATCACGCAAGTACGCCTCCACCAAGTCGAGCGTTTCGTTCGCGTCGGACGGGCGAACGACGTGCAGGTGCGGCATCGCGCGCAGGGCCATCAGGTGCTCGACGGGTTGGTGCGTGGGACCATCTTCGCCTACGCCGACGGAATCGTGCGTGAAGACGAACAAGGTGCCCACGCGGCTCAGCGCCGCTAAGCGGATCGCGGGGCGTTCGTAGTCGCTAAAGACGAAGAACGTTGAGCCGACGGGCCGCATCGCGCCGTGGGCGGCCTGACCGACCAGGATCGCGCCCATCGCGAATTCGCGGACGCCGAAGTGGATCTGACGGCCCTCGGGGTGGGCGACCCCCTGGGAAGGTCCCGCGAGCACCACCCCGGTGTTGTCGGTGAGATCGGCCGATCCCGCCGTCAGGCCCGACGTGTGCGACGCCCACGCGTCCATGGCGCGCTGCAGCGCTTTGCGGGTAGCGACCGAACTTCCCGCCTCGTAGTAGGTCACCGGGACGTCGGCGAGCAGTGCGCCGCGAGTGTCGAACTGCTCGCGCAGGCGAGCACCCCGCTCTCCCGCGGCCACCATCGCAGCCTCCCAGCGCGTGCGTTCACCGCGGCGCGGCGCGAGCGCGTCGATCATCGAAGGCGGCAACTCCGAGTCGAGCGCGAACGGCTCGTCGCGCAGTCCAAGAAGGGCCTTCGTTTCGGTGATCACGGCGGCCGAGAACGGCGAACCATGCGCTTCGCGCCGATCCATCATCGCCACGGCGGGGTAGCCAATGTGCGAGCGCACGATCACGAGCGTCGGCTTGGTTTGTTCCGCCATCGCCTCGCGTCCGGCACGCTCGAGGACGTCCAGGTCGTTGGCGGATTCACCAACCTCGATCACCTGCCAGCCGTAAGCACGGAAGCGAGCCGGCGTGTCGTCGCGCAAGGCGAGCTCCGTTGGGCCGTCGATCGTGATGTGATTATCATCGTAGAAGATCGTTAGTCGTTCGAGTCCCAGCGCACCGGCCAACGATGCCGCCTCGTGGCTGATCCCTTCTTCGAGGCACCCGTCGCCCGCGATGACCCAGGTACGGTGATCGACGAGATCATCGCCGTAGTCGTGACGAAGGATCCGCTCGGCGATCGCCATGCCGACGCCGTTCGCGACGCCTTGGCCCAGGGGTCCGGTCGTCACGTCGACGGTGGGCGCGACGCCGCGTTCGGGGTGGCCAGGGGTGCGTGAATGCGGCTGACGAAAAGCTCGAAGATCATCGGCGCCGAGGTCGTAGCCGAAGCAGTGGGCGAGTGCGTACTGGAGCATCGACGCGTGACCACAACTCAAAATGAATCGATCACGATCAATCCATTGCGCGTCGGTGGGATCGTGCCGCATGAGCCGAGAGAACAATGTGACGCCGAGCGGGGCGAGGGCCATTGCGGTACCGCTGTGACCAGAATTTGCCTTCGCCGGGCCGTCCATGGCCAGGGCCATGACTTCGCGGATGACCCGCCCCTCCAACTCGGTCGCGCCACGAAACAGTAGGTCAGCCATGGTTGGAAGCGTAGTTAACTTTTCCACCCGAGCCCGCCAGTAACCTGGCGCAGTGCTGCAGATCCCTCCGGCGTGTGACCTTACGCTGGGACTGAGCCGTGTCGACGGCGACGAGCCCGGTGTCACGCTATGGCGCACGCGCGTAGACGAGCGCTTTCTCAATCCGGCGGGTACGGTCCAGGGCGGTTTTCTCGCCGCGATCGCCGACTCGGCCATGGGAGCCGCAGCCGTGCTCGCCGCCGGCGACCGTCGGGTGTGGGTGGCCAACGCCGAGATGAAGATCTCGTTTCTCCGTGCCGTGCGACCCGGCGCGACGTTGACCTGTCGCGCGACGGTGGTCAGGTCGGGCCAGAATGTCACGTTCGTCGAGGCCCAGATCGACGACGGCGGCGGCGGCGTGGCGCGCGCCAGTTCTACCTACCTCGTACGAGATCGAACTGAGTAGGCTGGACCCGTGAGGCTTCCGTCGTGGCGCAACGTCGTGCGAGGCGCGTCACTTCGACGCGACATCGACGAGGTCAAGGGACTCGTAATTCGCTACCTCAAAGAGGAAACGATCCAGCCCCTGAAGGACGTTGCCCGCTACGCGGCCTTCGGCGCGCTCGGGAGCGTCTTCGTCGGTTTCGGTGCGCTCATGCTACTCACCGGACTTCTGCGATTTCTCCAGACGTTCCGAGCACTCGACGGATCCTTGTCGTGGCTGCCGTACCTGATCGTGGCGGTTGTGGCGATCGGCGTTCTCGCGCTGACGGCCTGGCGAATTGTCAGTGACTCGTCAGTGCGCCGCCGTCTGAAGGGCCGTTCGTGAGCGCCACGGAAACCCGACGGGAGCTCGAACGCTCCGTGCGCAAGGTCGTGCCCGTGGGTTCCCTGGTCATTCGCTCGGACAACCCGGCTGACGCCGCAGTGGCTGGCGTTGGTGGCCTCCTGGTCGGCTACGTCTGGGGCTTTTTGCGGGGACGTCGCTCGCGTCCACGACCTCGGCGCGGTAGACGCTGATGCGCCGCCTACTGCAGTTGGCGGCGATGGTCACCGGGAGCCGCGCCATCGCCCAGCGCTCGCGCAAGTGGGGGGCCGTCGCCGGGGGCCTGGTCATCGTGCGGTTGCTCGACGGAGCCGCTCGCGCCGCTGGCCGTCGGGCCACGCGCCGTTCAGTGTGAACGCCTCGCTCGGCGCGGGCGAGCGCGTAATGCTGATAGACGCGAAGGATCGCCGTTACCTGGTAACGCTTCGCCCCGACGCCGCCTTTCACACCCACGCGGGCATCGTGCAGCATAACGATGTCATCGGTGCGGTCGAGGGTTCCTTAATCCCGAGCAATACCGAGCGCAACTTCTTGGTACTGCGTCCGACCCTGGCCGACGTAGTGCTAAAAATGCCGCGCGGGGCGCAGGTGATCTACCCGAAGGACCTGGGAGCCATTCTCATCCAGGCCGACATCTCTCCCGGTCTAAAGGTCCTCGAAGCCGGTGTCGGATCGGGCGCGCTTTCCATGACGCTTTTGCGCGCCGGTGCGGCCGTGACGGCCTACGAAATTCGCGAGGACTTCGCGCAGCACGCGCAAACGAACGTGCACGGCTTATTGGGACCCGACCTGCCCTACGACGTTCACATTCGTGACGTCACACTCGGTATCGAGGGCAGCGACTTTGACCGCGTCCTGCTCGACATGCCCGAACCGTGGGCGGTTGTTGAACACGCCGCGCGTGCGCTGCGCCCCGGCGGAATCCTGCTCGCGTATCTACCGACGATCAATCAGACCCAGCTGCTGCGCGAAACCCTGAATCGCTATCCGTTCGGACTCGCCGAAACGGTCGAGATCCTGCGTCGCACGTGGCACATTGATGGGCGTTCCGTTCGCCCAGACCATCGCATGGTGGCCCACACCGGTTTTCTCACGTCCGCCCGACTCCTCGTGCGTGGCGAGACGCCTAACCCTGTTCAATGAAAATGCACTCGCCAGGACACTCTTCAGAGGCTTCGACGACGGCGTCCTCTAGGTCTACCGGCACCACTGCGACTCCCGCTGCGCCTCCGGGCGAACTCTTCACGTTATCGCCCTCTTTCACGTAGGCCAAGCCGTCGTCAAGCAGCGTGAACACGGCCGGACAGATCTCTTCGCACAGTCCGTCGCCGGTGCACAAATCCTGGTCGATCCACACCTTCATTCCTGCGTCCTCCCGGGGCTGGTCCAGTCACGTCATGCTAGCGGCACGGCCACGACGGTCCGACCCATTGCCGGTGGCGATTGAAGTCTAGGGTGGCGGTATGTCCCCGATGGAACCCATCGAACCCCGCGACCGGCGCGATCCGCCGGCGCCGTCGAACGCATTGCCACACGTGCCCGAGTACGCGAGTCGGCGAATCGAACAGCTCGAGGAACAGCTCCTTGAAGCGCGCGGTCAGCTGGCGCAGGCACGTTCGAGCAATGAAAAGTTGAGCATCACGATTCAGCAGACGCGCGACCAGATCACGGCCCTGCGTGACGAAGTGGACAAGCTGACGCAACCGCCAGCCGTCTACGGCACTTTCGTCGACTTCAACGACGACGGCTCCGTGGACATCTTCGCCTCCGGACGAAAGATGCGAGTGGCTCTGCACCCCGCCATCGATCCCAATCAGGTGGCCCGCGGTGACGAAGTAGTGCTCAATGAGTCATTCACGGTCATCGGTGTGCGTACCGCCGACGGTCAGGGCGAGGTGGTGACCGTCAAGGAGGTCCTCGATGAGCGCCGCGTACTGATCTATGGTCACGCCGATGAAGAGCGCGTCGTGGAGCTCGCCGACGCGTTAAGCGACGTTCGCCTGCGCAGTGGGGATGCGCTCCTGCTCGATCATCGTTCTAACCTGCTCGTTGAAAAGCTCGTTCGCCAAGAGGCCGAGGAGCTCGTACTCGAAGAGGTGCCCGACATCACCTACGCCGACGTGGGTGGCCTGGACTCACAGATCGAGCAGATCACCGACGCCGTCGAGCTGCCGTATTTGCACCGCGCGTTGTTCGCGGATTACGACCTACCCGCACCCAAGGGCATCTTGCTCTACGGCCCTCCGGGCTGCGGCAAGACACTCATCGCCAAGGCCGTGGCCAACTCCCTATCGGCCAAGGTGGGTGAGCTTCGCGGCAACCGTAACGTCCGGTCCTATTTCCTCAACATCAAGGGGCCCGAGCTCTTAAACAAGTACGTCGGTGAGACCGAACGCCAGATTCGCCTCGTGTTCCAACGCGCCCGGGAGAAAGCCGACGAAGGGGTTCCCGTCATCGTGTTCTTTGACGAGATGGACTCGCTGTTTCGCACCCGTGGCACCGGTATTAGTTCGGACATGGAGTCCACCATCGTGCCCCAACTGCTCGCCGAGATTGACGGCGTCGAGTCGTTGCGCGACGTGATTGTGATCGGCGCGACCAACCGCGAGGATCTCATCGACCCAGCCATCCTTCGACCCGGCCGCCTCGACGTCAAGATCAAGATCGAGCGACCCGACGCCGAGGCAGCCGCCCAGATCTTTCAGCGCTACATCGTTTCCTCGCTACCCATCGACACGTCCGAGGTCGTGTCCTTGGGCGGTGGTGATCGCGACAAAGCGATTCGGGCCATGATCGAGGAGACGGTGTCGGCGATGTACCGCATCGACGACGACAACCGGTTCCTCGAGGTCACCTACCAGGGAGGCGACAAGGAAGTCTTGTACTTTAAAGACTTCGCCTCGGGCGCAATGATCGAGAACATCGTACGTCGAGCGAAG
>JAKBCI010000053.1 GCA_021807965.1 Actinomycetes bacterium | reverse complement strand
ACGATCGAAGTGGCGATATCGCGACGTTGACGAGCGCGGGGCTGCTCGACGACTTCCGCGTGCACGCGTTGTCCCTGGCCGGTGACGGGTCGCGCTGGTCATCGACGGCGATTCGTGGCGCCGTGGTGTCGGGTGATGTGGCACGCGCGCGAACGATCCTGGGTCGGCCCTTCACCTTGCGCGCCGCCGTCGAAGCCGGGGACGCTCGAGGTCGAGTCCTCGGGTTCCCCACCGCGAACCTGCGGGTTGAATCCGAGCAGCTGTGCCCGGGAACTGGGATCTACGCGGCGGCCGTGCGCACCCCGGATCACCGGTGGTGGGCGGGGGCGGTCTCGGTCGGCCGGCGTCCCCAGTTCTACGACGACGCTGACCGTTTGGTCGAGGTTCACCTTCTCGATTTCGACGGCGACCTCTATGGCCGCACCATCGACGTCGCGTTTCTTGAGCGTCTTCGCGACGAGGCGACCTTCGCGTCGGTGGCGGACCTGGTCGAGCAGATGGGTCGCGACGTGGCTCGTAGCCGTGAAATATTCATAACGTCGCGCCCCTCGGGCTGGACGCTGCTAGGCTGAGTACTCGGTCAGCGACGCTGATCGTGTGGGTCGTCAAGTGGGCGGCTCGCAGCGGGACCCCCGACTCATAAGGCAAACGACGTTATGGCTGAGAAGCAGCAGATCATCAAGGACTTTCGGGCTCACGAAACGGACACCGGCTCGCCCGAGGTCCAGATCGCGATCCTGACGGACCGGATCTCGCACTTAACCGAGCACCTCAAGGTGCACAAGGGTGATCACCACACCCGACGTGGGCTCATGAAGCTCATTGGCCAACGCCGTCGGCTGCTCGACTACGTGCAGCGCGACGACGTGGAACGTTACCGCTCACTGATCGGGCGTCTCGGCATTCGTCGCTAGCCGCCGCGCCGACGCCGTCGGCGCGAACAGCGCATCCGGAACCTCGGAGGCCAGTGGAGAATTGTCGCCGAAGGCGACGATTGCCCACTGGGATCCGAGCGGAGCGCTGTCTACCGCTAAGGAGCAACCATGACTGACGCGATTCGCGTAAGCCGCCCGCTATCGGGCACTGACAAGACCCTGAGTTTCGAGGCTGGGCACCTCGCACAACTGGCGGACGGAGCCGTGCTAGCGCGCATCGGTGACACGATGCTGCTGGCGACGGTAACCGCTGCGCGCTCGGTGCGCGAAGGGATGGATTTCTTTCCGCTCACCGTCGACATTGAGGAACGCGCCTACGCCGCCGGCAAGATACCCGGAGCGTTCTTTCGCCGTGAGGGCAAGCCGTCGGACCAGGCCGTCTTGATTTGCCGTCTCATCGACCGCCCGTTGCGCCCATCGTTTCCCAAGGGTTTTCGCAATGAGGTGCAGGTGGTCGGCACCATCTTTAGCGCGGACCAGGAAAACCCTCACGACATCCTGGCGATCAACGCGGCGTCGGCCGCGCTGATGCTATCGGGCATCCCCTTTGACGGACCGATCGGGGCGGTGCGAATGGCCTACACCACGGACGGGACCTGGGTGGCGCACCCGACCTACGCCGAAGGCGACGAGTCGGTTTTCGAGCTCGTCGTCGCGGGTCGAGCGTTGAGCACCGACGTGGACGCGGACGTGGCGATCATGATGGTCGAGGCCGGTGGCACGGAGGGATCGTTCGAGAAGTACGCCGACGGAGCTCCGAAAGTTGACGAGGACGTCTTGGCACTGGGACTCGAGGCCTCGAAGCAGTGGATCCGCGAATCCATCAACCTGCAACGCGAACTCGTCGACGCCTTCGTGGCGTCGCGTGGTCCGATCGAGATGATCCCGTACCAGGTGGTTCGTGACTACCAAGACGACGTCTACGAGCGCGTAGCCGCCGTTGGCGAGTCGGCCCTCGACGCGGCCAACCGGGTAAGCGATAAGCAGGCCCGCGCGGCTGCGATCGACGCCGCTACGGCGGCGATCGTCGAGCAGCTCAGCGCGGAGTTCGCAGACCGCCTGAGTGAGATCAAGCCCGCGGTCAAAGCGCTGACGAAGAAGCTCGTGCGCGCGAGGATCGTCAACGACGGCGTTCGCATCGACGGACGCGGTCCGTCCGACATTCGACCACTGGCCGCGGAAATCGATCTCTTTCCCATGACCCACGGTTCGGCCCTGTTCCAGCGCGGTGAGACGCAAGTCGTCAACGTCACGACGCTCGGCATGCCGCGAATGCGCCAACAGCTCGACACGATCAGTCCGGACGAATTCCGCCGGTACATGCATCACTACAACTTTCCGCCGTATTCGACCGGTGAAACCGGGCGTGTCGGCACGCCTAAGCGGCGTGAGATCGGTCACGGCATGTTGGCCGAACGGGCACTGATACCGGTGCTGCCGAGCGAGCAGGACTTTGCCTACACCGTGCGTGTCGTCTCAGACATCATGCAGTCGAATGGTTCGACGTCGATGGCGTCGGTCTGTGGCTCAACGCTGTCGCTGATGGCGGCGGGCGTGCCGATCAAGGCCCCGGTCGCCGGCATCGCCATGGGCCTCATCCACGACGATGGTGCCTACGTCACGCTGACCGACATCCTCGGCGCAGAAGACGCCTTTGGCGACATGGACTTCAAAGTGGCTGGTACGGCCGACGCGGTCACCGCACTGCAGCTCGATACGAAGATCGATGGGCTACCCGCCGAGGTCCTGTCCAATGCCCTCCATCAGGCCAAGGCGGCTCGACTGCTGATTCTCGAAGTGATTGGGGCGACTATCGCCGCTCCGCGCGCTGAGGTATCTGCGGTGGCTCCGAAGATCGTCTCCATCGAAATTCCCATTGACAAGATCGGCGAGGTCATCGGTCCCAAGGGCAAGGTAATTAATACGCTCCAGCAGGAAACTGGCGCCGACATTGCGGTGGACGACGATGGGGTCGTGGGCACGGTGACGATCGGCGCCAAGGACGGACGGGCCGTTGAAGAGGCCCGTCGTCGCATTGCGCTGATTCTCGATCCGCCCACCGCTGAGGTGGGTGCGGTGTACCCAGGTCGCGTAGTCAACATTGCGAAATTCGGGGCGTTCATCAGCCTGATGCCCGGTCGTGACGGTTTGCTGCACATCTCTAAGATGTCGCCGCTCAACGGTGGACAGCGTATCGGCCAGGTCGAGGACGTGCTCGAGCTGGGTCAGGCTCTCGAGGTGCGAGTTGACGACATCGACCCCCAGGGCAAGGTGTCGCTGTCGCTTGCCGGCGAATTCGCCGATTCCGGTGACGGTGACGTCGGCGTTGCGCGGTCGCGCCCCGCGCGTGATCGCGGTGATCGCGGTGATCGCGGTGATCGCGGTGATCGCGGTGATCGCGGTGATCGTTCCGGACGTGGAGGGCGAAGCAGCGAAACGCCGCGGGTACCGGTGTCAGCCTTCGAGGCGTCGTTCGAGGCTGAGCTGTCGGGTGATCTGGGCGATCTGGGGCCTGGCGACGTTACCTTCAGCGAAGAAGGTGGTGCCAGCCGGCGGGGACCCCGCTCTCGTCGTCGCTAGGACGGCTGCGGACCTTCATCTACGAATGGACGTCGCGACTCGCCCGTCATCACCGCAAGGCCGATGACGAGCGAGTCGCCGTCCGCTCGGTGGTGGCGCCCACTGCATCGTCGCGACCAGTGGGCGCTGGCCATCATGGTGATGGTGCCGTTGGCGGTCTTTGCCATTCCGGCACTGGCCGGCCACCCGGCCATCGCGCAAGACAACCTCATCCAGAACTTCCCGCTACGGGTGCTTACCGGCGAGCAGCTTCGTACGGGACACTTGCCGCTGCTCAACCCCTTGGCCAACGCCGGTACACCGCTACTCGCGGGCATGAACGCCGGCTCGTTCTTTCCACTGACGCTCCTCTTCATGATTCCGGCGCCGATTGCGATGTGGGTCGTGAATCTCGTGGCGGTCTACGTAGGTGCCGCACTCGGCGTGTTTACGTTGCTTCGCTGGTACCGGGTTTCGACGTGGGCGGCGCTCGTGCCAGCCCTGTTGTACGCCTACACCGGCGCCATGAATGGCCAAATGGTGCATCTCGGCGTGATCGAGGGGTACGCGCTGCTGCCGTGGTCGATCGTCACGATGGTCGTGCTCGAACGGCGCGTGGGTGATTGGACGGCAACCGTCACGTGGCGAACGAAGGTGCGCGACACGTCCGCCCCCGTACTGGGCATCGCGGGACTGTGGGCGTTGTGCACTCTCTCGGGCGAACCTCGGGCAATCGCCGAGATGGAGTTGCTCGGCGCAGTCGTGATGACGGCGACACTGCTCACCGGCGCGCGGCGATGGACGTGGCGCCAATCGGGTTGGTACCTCCTCGCGAACGCGGTCGGCATCGCGTGGGGCTCGTTGATCGGCCTCGCTCAGCTGCTGCCGGGCTGGTCCTTCATCAACATCTCGCAACGAACCGGCATCGGGTATCAGTTTTTCGGCGCCGGTTCACTACCGATCCGCTGGACGTCCCTGCTCCTGATTCCCGATCTGCTTGGGGGCAACGGCCTCCTCCACCAACCCGCGTTCTTCGTCTCCTACAACCTGCCCGAGGTCACGGGCTACGTCGGCCTCGCGGCGCTGAGCGCGGTGGGTGCGTTTCTCGCCCGCGGGACCCGGCACGGCTGGTCGCGAGACGACCGACCGTTCACCCTCTACGTCGTGATCGGTGCGGTTGGCCTCGTTGCGACCTGGGGATTCTTCACGCCGCTCGGTCACGTCTTTGACGCCCTGCCGCTCTTTGGCAGCACGAGGCTCCAGAGCCGCAACGTGATCTTGGTGGACCTCGCGGCGGTGGTGTTGCTCGGTTGGTGGTTGGAGCGCTTGCGAGCGGGCGACGTCAACCGTGCGGGACTCGCGTCGCGCCGCCTCTGGCTCGCGCTGCTCGCTCCCGCGGCGACCGCGGTGCTGGCCGGGGTGATGCTCATCGACGGTGCTCCGGTACTGCGCTACCTCGGCGCGTCGAACTCGATCTCCCGGCTCGTACGTGACCAACGGGCGACGCTACTCGCGCACTTCGTGGTGGCCGTCGTCCTGTTCATCATCATCGTGCGCTTAGCTCATCGAGGAGCCCGCGCGCGCGTCGTACTGCACGTGGTTATCGCGGTTGACGCGCTGCTCTTCTTCGCCTTCGTAACCACCGGGCTCGCTTCCGGCCACGTCTCGATCATGCCGTCGCGGGCTTCGGTGGCGGCTCGGCTCGGTACCAACGGGCGCGTGGCGTTTATCGGGGCGCCGGGTGTTGACGCAACGCTCTACGACAGTCTCGGCTCGCCTAACGTCAACGTGTTCACCGGCGTCGCGAGCGTACAGGGTTACGGATCACTCATTGATTCGCTGTACGGTCGGGTCACCGACACGCACCCGATGTTCAGCCTCGACGACTGTCAGCTGGCCGACGGCAGTTTTCGACAGTTACGGCTGTCAACGCTCGTGATTTCGGCTAACGCGCTTTCGCAGTCACTGCCGTTCACGCCGACACCTCCCTCGTGTCTCGAGTCGAATTCGAGCCGCCGGACATCGTGGTACTTCGGGCGAGTGGAGCAGGTCGCCGCGGTCGTCGTGCGGGTGGCGCGGCGCGACGTGACCACGTTTCGGGCGCGTCTCATCGGCCCGACGGGGCACCTGATTGGCCCCACGGTTATCGCGACTGGCTCGACGTTGGCGCGATTTCGCTTCGACGGCGTCTCGACCCCGAGCGCCGGGGTCGAGATTCGGTCGATGGGGTCTGTGAAGACGACTTCCGTCATCGTGACCTCGGCGGGGCCAGAGCCCCAACGCTGGCAGCTCGCGACCTCGCTGCAGCGCGCCATCGCCGGAGCGGGCTGGCGGCTCAGCACCATGGAAGGCGCGAATACGTTCTTGCGAGCGACGGCCGTTCGTCCGAGCGCGTGGCTCGGGTCTCACGATGGCGCGGCCTCGGTGACTCGGATTCGCGATGCGCCGTGGGGTGATTCGTGGATCACCGTTCGGGCCAGCGCGCCCGCGGTTTTGAAGCGTTCGATGGAGTGGATCCCCGGTTGGCGAGCGTCAGCCACCAATGACGCGACGCACCACGCGATCGCCCTGCACGTCGTGCGGTCGGGACTTATCCAACAAGTGGAGGTCCCGCGCGGCACCTGGACGGTGTACTTCTACTATCGAGCGCCCCACCTCAACCTGGGATTGCTCGGCAGCGTGGTCGGAACCACGAGTTGGGTTGGTGCCGTCGTCGTCTGGGGTCTCGTTCGACGCCGAGGTAGGATGCGCGCGTGACACGCGTCGTAATAGTGGGTGGCGCGGGCCGGATGGGTCGGGCGCTCGACCTGGGCCTACGCCAGGTTGACGGCGTGGCCGTTGTTGCCCTGGTCGACGTGACGCCGCCGGACGACGTCGATGTTCGCTACGCGACCAGTCTTGATCAACTGGACCCGTCCGAGGTCGACGCCGTCATCGATTTCTCGTCGCCCGCGGGCGTTGTTGCCTCCGCGCGCTGGTGCGCGACCAACGCGATTCCACTGGTCGTGGGGACGACTGGTCTCGGTGACGAAGCGCGCGCGGCGCTCGGGGTGGCGAGCGAACGAGTCGCCGTGGTCGCGGCGTCGAATTTCTCCATTGGTGCCGCGCTCGCCGAGCGATTCGCCGCGTTGGCCGCACCGTACTTCGACCGAGTCGAGATCGTCGAGCTCCACCACGATCTGAAGGTCGATGCGCCGTCGGGCACGTCGATCGCGACGGCTCGGTCGATCGCCGCGGCGCGCCATCGGGCCGGTCGAGTCACGGCGCCCGATCCCACTGAACGCCACACCGTTCCGGGTGCACGGGGCGGCGTGGTCGATGGCGTGCCCATCCACTCGGTTCGACTGCCGGGTCTCGTTGCTCATCAAGAGGTGCTGTTCGGCGCACCCGGCGAAGGTCTCACGATTCGCCACGACTCGTTCGATCGCGCCAGCTTCGTCGCGGGCGTGGCGCTCGCGCTACGGAACCTTCCGGCCGGCGCGGGCCTGGTCGAGGGTCTTGCGTCCTTCATCGACGTCGGCGCGTGAGGCCCGGCGCACGCTGGTAAGTTCGCACCATGGCGTCGGTGCGATTCGGTAGTGTCCTGACGGCGATGGTGACGCCGTTTGGCGTGGACGGCTCGATCGACTTCGACGTCGCAGCGGCGCTCGCCCGATTCCTCGTTGACGAGGGGAGCGACGGCCTGGTTCTTGCTGGATCGACGGGCGAGGGATCGGCCTTGAGCGACGCTGAGAAACTTGACCTCTTCGCCTGCGTGGCTCGTGCCGTGAGCGTTCCCGTTCTCGCTGGCTCAACGTCCTCGGACACGGCGAGATCGGTCGAACTGACCTCGCGGGTCGCCGCGACCGGTGTCGCGGGCGTACTCGCGACGACGCCCGCGTACGCGCGACCGAGTCAGGCGGGCATCGCGGGCCACCTCGGCGCCGTGGCTGAGAGTACTGATCTGCCCGTCATGCTCTACGACATTCCCGTTCGTACCGGGCGTAAAATTGCGTCGTCGACCGCCATTGAACTGGTTCGTCGTCACCCCAATATCGTCGCGCTGAAGGACGCTTCGGGCGACTTGGCGGCCGCCGCGCACACGAAGGCGGTGCTCGGCGAGAACCTCGATCTCTACAGCGGCGACGACGCACTCGTGCTGCCGTTCCTCGCGGTTGGCGCGGTGGGGATCGTCTCGGTCGCGGCTCACTGGGCGGGACCGGAGTTCGCGGCCCTGGTTGCACGGGCCCGTGACGGCGACTGGGACGCGGCGCGATCGATAAACGAGATCCTGGTGCCGAGCTGCGCCTTCGAGTCCAGCGAGGCGGCCCCGAATCCCGTGCCCGCCAAGGCCGCGATGAGGGCGATCGGCTTTGGCGTCGGTCAGTGTCGCTGGCCGCTCGGGCCCGCCGACGAATCCGTCGATCGTGCGGCGCAGACCGTCGTTGGTGAACTACGGTCGACGCGTGGCTAAGGAACATCTGCGGATAACGTTCCTGGGCGGTCTCGGCGAGATTGGGCGCAATTGCCTCGCGATCGAACAGGACGGCCGCATCGTGGTCGTCGACGCCGGACTCATGTTTCCCGAGCCGACCATGTACGGGGTCGACCTGATCCTGCCGGACTTCCGATGGCTGATTGAGCGTCGGGATCGAGTTGACGGCATCGTCTTGACCCACGGTCACGAGGACCACACCGGTGCATTGCGCTACTTGGTGAAGGACGTCAACGTTCCCATCTACGGCTCCGCACTGACCCTGGGTTTCGCGCGTCATCGACTGAGCGAAGCGAAGGTCGCCGGGTCGTGCACGTTCATCGAGGTTCACGACGGCGAGCGGCGCCGAATCGGTCCGTTCGATGTCGAGTTCATTCCGGTCACGCACTCGGTACCGAGCGCGCACGCGCTGGCGATTCATAGCTCGGTGGGCGTCGTCGTCCACTCGGGTGACTTCAAACTCGACCAGACCCCGATCGACGGCCGCCGTACTGACCTCGCCCGCCTCGCGTCGCTCGGCGACGAGGGCGTGACCTTGCTGCTCTGCGATTCAACGAACGCCGAAGAGCCCGGCTTTACCGGCT
>JAKBCI010000052.1 GCA_021807965.1 Actinomycetes bacterium | reverse complement strand
ACCGCGATTGGCGACGACCCCGTCGCGACGGTCATCACGATGGACCGCATCGTTCGTCGCGCCGAGGAGTCATTCGACTACCACGCGTGGGGCGGCTCGCTCGGCGTCCAGCAAATCGGGTCCGGCACCGAGGCGACTCGGATTACCGCCGCGATCACGGGCGCCGCCTGGCGCGCCGCGATGGAGGAGAAGGCCGTGGCGATCGTCGCGTGCACCCGGTCGGGTCTGACCGCGCGAGCGATCTCGCGCTTTCGCCCGCCCATGCCGATCGTCGCCATCACGCCGAGTGAGGCGACGGCTCGACAACTACACAGCTCGTGGGGCGTCCAGGAGATCTACCTGTCGCCGGCGACCGACATTGACGACCTCTGCGACTTTGCGGTGACCCAGATGAAGCTCTCGGGCACGGCGTCGCCGGGCGACGCGGTGGTCGTGATGGCTGGCTCGGCGTCGGGCGGCGCATCCATCACCGATACTGTCCGGATGGTGATGGTCTCCTAGCGGGGCCTGACGAGCCCAATCGTCGACAGCGTGCGCACGACGAGGTCGGCCGCTTCGTGTGGCGCGAGCGACGCGTCGACGTGCACCTCGGGATTCGTCGGCGCCTCGTAGGGCGAGTCGATGCCCGTGAAGTTCTCCAGCTCACCGGCCCGCGCACGTCGGTAGAGGCCCTTGGGATCACGCGCTTCCGCCACCTCAAGCGGTACGTCTAAGAAGACCTCGACGAATCGTCCCGGCTCGACGAGCTCGCGCGCGCGCCGGCGGCCCGACTCGAAGGGCGAGATCGCGGCCACCAGCACCACGTGGCCTGCGTCCACGAGAATGCGGGTCACCTCGCCGATTCGCCGGATGCTCTCGTCTCGGGCGTGGTCGTCGTAGCCGAGGTCACGGTTGATGCCGCGACGCAGGGCGTCGCCGTCCAGGTTGTGAACCGGTAGCCCGAGCGCACGTAGGCGCTCTTCGACGAGGAGGGCGAGGGTGGACTTGCCCGAACCCGATAGCCCGGTGAACCAGATGACGAACGGCGTCGTGGTGTCGGGGCGTGGGTCGTCTGCGGTCATAGGGCGTCGGTAGCACGACACTACCGGACCTCTGGACCTACGGCGTCGGACCTCGGCCAAAGGCGCGCGAGAGCCGCACCGCTCGGCTGGCCTCGAGGTCGCGTACGACGTCGCGGTACTCGGTGATGCTTTCGTGGGCGGCTACGAGCTCGCTTCGCAGTTCGTCGCTCTGGCGTCGTACGGCCTCGTTGTCACTCACCAGATCGTCGATGCGGCGGTCTCGTTCGGCGAGCTCTCGCTCGTAGTGCTGGACGAAGACCCGTCGTTCGTCGATCAGGGGACCTTCCCACCAACCCGGTGATGGCACCACCGTACTGAAGTGGTCGTGGCGTCCGTCGAGCTCGGCGAGCGCGGTCGCCAGTTCACGAATCGACGGTGGCGGGTCGGCGAGGATCGGGTCGCTCGTCGGGTGCGTGTCGCGGCGCAGGCTCGGTCGAACTCGGGCCGACGCCGCGTCGAGGTCTTCGCCGTCGAGCTCACCCCACGCGGCGAGGCTCGCGGCCACCGCCCCCACGACGTCTCGCGGCCGTTCGACCAGATCTCGGTAGTGACAGACGTGGACGGACAGACCTTCGAGGTCGGCCAGTAGTGAGCGGTTATACGCGGCCCACAGTCCGAGCCCGGTGAGCGGCGCCATACCGTCGCGAAGAGCCAGCGACCAGGCGACCTCAGCGGGGTCTCGCACCACGAGAACCACGGCCACTCGATCGAGGAGAGCCTGTCGCCAGAGGGGCAACAGCAGCGATATGCGGGGATCCTTCAGCACGAAGTGGCGACTGGAGAACGTGGCGTCGAACGTGGCTCGCAACTCGCCGACCAACTGACGGGCTCCTACCTCGGTCGCCCACCCCGGCGCGAGCAGGGGCGGGATGTCCCATCGACCGCCGTAGTCGCGCAAGATTCGCTCATCGAGCGCGGCTATTGACTCGACCTCAAAGTATCCCTCGGGATTGCCCACGTCGGCTCGCATGAGGCCGTCGGATGATCCCGGGTCCAGACCGAGTGCGCCGAGCACGCTCGCCAGCGCGGAGGTCCCGGAGCGATGCATGCCAAGAACGAGGATTCCCACGCCAGCAAACTAGTGCAGCCGCGTCGCACACGGCCCTTCAGTCGCGTGATCCACGCCGACGTCGTGCTTGCACGTATCGCGACGACGCGCGCCGATTCTCCAGCATCGCTAATCCACGACTGTTGCCAGGGTGCTCGACGACGTGGCGTCGAGGCGAGCTGACCGTGCAGTGCGGTGGTTCGCGCCGGCAACTGACCACCGGCCTCGCCTCGCTCTGGATACGCGACGCCGTACTGTTGAATCGATCCAACGTGTCTTGTCTGGGACCAACTCGAGAAAGGTAGTCCCGCGTCAGTGGCCGAAGTCTGGACCGAGCGCGTAGCGAGGCCCGCCACCGTCGTCGGGACGTCGATATCGTGGGCAGCGAAACGGCGGCGTCGAAATTGGGGACGGAATCGTCCACCCTCGCCCCGCGATGACGATGTCGTTCAGCGAGTGGCCCAGCCGGCGGGGCATCGGGGATTGGTACCGGTCCGTCGAAGCCGCTGGCGTCCGTGGGTGCACGTGAGTGTGAAGATCGGCGGAGCCACGAATCTGATGGCGGTCGCCGACGGACCGGTGGCGTTGACCGCGGTGATGGCGATCGCGTAGCGAATACCGAGCCGTCGGCCGCTAAACCGGCAGCTAGTCGAGGTTGTCGAGACGGGCGCCGACGCGGGCATCGAGTGCCCGTAGAGCAGTTGACACTGGTAGGACGTTGCGCCGACGACGCTCGTCCACGTCACGGTGATCGTCTGCGAGCGGTGCTTCGACACGACCGTCACGAACGACGCGGCGGATACGAACGTTGGCGCGACCGGCGCGACCGGCTGCAGGACGTTGTCGTACGTCGAGACGAAGGCTTGGGCGTGATTCGCGGCGTCGGTGTAGGTTCCACCAGCCACACAGAATCCACTGGGCACGCAGATCACCGAGTGGACGGCGGCGTCACCGCCGAGGTTCAGCGCCGACGCGAGCGTCTGATCGGCCCAGGTCGACCCGTCGTACACCGACACGAGGGCCCGTATGCCCGTTGCGTCCGTATAGTCGCCGCCGGCTACGCAGTAAGACGACGATACGCAACTCACGGTGTTCGTCTGCGCGGCCCCGCCGAGGTTCAGTGCCGACGCGAGCGTCTGATCGGCCCAGGTCGACCCGTCGTACACCGACACGAAGGCCTGGGACATGCCCGACGCGTCGGTGTACTGACCCCCGGCGACGCAGAACGTCGACGCTACGCAACTAACGGCGTGGACCCGGGCGTCGTTGCCCGCGTTGAGGGTCGCGCCAATCTCGAGATCGCTCCACGTCGACCCGTCGTACACCGACACGAAGGCCTGGGACATGCCCGACGCGTCGGTGTACTGACCCCCGGCGACGCAGAATGTCGACGACACGCAGCTCAGCGAGTTCACCTGAGCCAGCCCACCGCCGTTGAGGGCCGCGCCAATCTCAAGATCGCTCCACGACGATCCGTTGAAGCGCGACACGAAGGCCTGGTAGCCGCCCGACGCGTCCGAATACTCACCCCCGGCAACGCAGAACGTCGGCGACACGCAACTCACTGCGTTCGTGGCGGCACCGTGACCGAGGTTTAGCGTCGCAGCGACTTCGAGATCGCTCCACGACGATCCGTTGAACCGCGACACGAAGGCCTGATAGCCGCCCGATGCGTCGGTGTACTGGCCACCGGCGACGCAGAACGTCGATGATACGCAACTGAGTGAAGTCACCTGGGCCGAACTGCCGAGGTTTAGCGTCGCAGCGACTTCGAGATCGCTCCACGACGACCCGTTGAACCGCGACACGAAGGCCTGATAGCCGCCCGACGCGTCGGTGTACTGGCCACCGGCGACGCAGAACGTCGTCGACACGCAACTCACCGAGTTCACCTGGGCGAGTCCACCTACGTTGAGCGCCGCGCCGACGGGCTGGTCGGTCCACGATGAACCGTCGTAGATCGAAACGAACGCTTGTGCCCCCGATCCGTTTGTGTAGGTGCCGCCCGCCACGCAGAACGACGACGAGACGCAACTAGTCGATAGGACGTGGGCGTTGTCGCCAAGGTTAAGCTGTTGGGCCAACGTTTGGTTGGACCATGACGCACTGAAATCACGGGGGAACGCGCTCACCGAATCCGCGACACCTCCGGTGGCGTTCATCGCCGATTCGACGACCTGAACGTGCCCGTGGTACGCGACGCGCAATCCTGCTGCATTTGCCCCCGATACGCCCACCAGCTCGACGACACTGCTGGCAACGAGCGCGACGGTGCTTAATCGCCGGGTGAACATTCCAGTGCGCATGGAGACCCCCGACCCATTTGGCAAGGATGAACTCGTATGTCCATCATCGCAGATGGGGCCACCGGGTAGTGACGAATCGCTGCTCGCGCGCTGGTGGAGCGTCCGGAACTCGATGAAGCAGGTTTCGGCCTTCAGGGGCCATTTAGGTTGATGAGCACGCTTTAGGCGCCTCAAGCCACGATTTAGCTTGCCGCGCTGTCCGCAGACGCGTAAGCAGGCGGATGGTTCATCTGGCGCTGAACTGGCACCACAAAGAGCCTTACTGACGATAGGCCCGAGCGGGTGGTTGCGCGGCGCCTCATTCCATCGTGCCCTGTGTTGGCCCGAGCGACCGCGGCACTGTGTAAGAAAGGACGGGCCTCCAGACGTAAAGAGTGTGATGAGACGGACATCGCTACGCGGCGACGAGAGATTCGAGCTGTTCTTCAAGGAGCACTTCAGTCGCGTTCGTGCTTACGTCGCTCGACGTGTCTCTCCCAATCTCGTAGACGACGTGACTCTCGCGGCCTTCGTAGTGGCGTGGCGCAAGTTCGATACGACCGTCGAGCCCACTCTCGCGTGGGTGCTTCGCATCGCCAGCCTCGAGTTGCGCAACGGCGCTCGGCGCGAGAGGAGGCTGGCGACCATCGCTCCGGGCTGGTTGGAGCCAGCGGCTGGTGAGGTCGAGGTGATCGACGTCGAGCCACTCCGTGAAGCCTTCGCGGCACTCGCCGAGTCCGACCAGGAAGTCCTGCGACTCGTTCACTGGGACCAGCTGAGTCGCGACGAGGTGGCGGTGATCCTCGGTGTGAGTGTCAACGCGGCCAACGTGCGCTACCACCGGGCCAAGGCCCGCTTAGAGAGCCGTCTCGCACTGGGCGAGATGCTGACCAATACGGAGGTTCACCAATGAGTTCAGACCCGATGACCTTGTTCGCCGCCCTCGACCCGGCGGCGCACGTTCCCCCGCGTGACTCTGCCGCGGCCTGGAACGACCTTCTGGCTGAGCTTGAGGTCGACGTTCCTCGTAGGTCGCGGCGCCGTGTCCGCAGTCTCGTTGCCGCGAGCACCCTCGGGCTCGTCGGTGGTGCGGTCGCGCTCGTCGCCGGCACCCTGACCGTGGCTCCACTCTCAGCCGCCGCGGCGACTCTCCAGCACGCTGCGCGTCTTGATGCTCGTGCCGCGACGTTGCCGGCCCTTCAGCCGGGCCAGACGCTGAACCAGGTGGAGAGCGTCTCAATGGCCTGCGAGTTCTCGAGCCCGTCGGTGGGCAGCGCACCGGCTCTCACCTACGTGTCGGCTGGCAGCGTCTCGAGCTCGACCGATGCGGCTGGCGTGAGCTCGGTCACCATCTCGCCCAGCGCCGTCGGGACCAACGGTGGGCACTTCGCTACTCCCGGCGACGAGGCGCGCTGGGTTGCGGCCGGCCGGCCGTTCATCCCGTGCGCACTGGGTGATGGTGCTAATCAGCTCATCGGCAACGCAGCGAACGTGAACCAGGGCTCGTCTTACGGGGGCTTCGCGGCAACGGTCTCAGGCTACGGCGGTCTCGGCTACACCCTCGCCGCGAGCACCACCACCATTGAGAACCTCGTGAATCGGGTGAACGCTCTTCCGAGCGACCCCGCCCAACTGGCCTCGATGCTCGCTGCTGGCGAGATCTCTCCGGATGGGACCACCACCAACACCCCTCACGCCTGCCCTCTCGCTCCGAACGCCCCGACGACTGGCTGCGACGCTACTCAGCAGGTCCAGATCGTCGCTCAGCTCCTCCAACTTCCTGATGCGTCGGCCAAGTTGGGCGCCGCGCTCTACCAGGTGGCCGCGACACTTCCGGGCTCGCAACTGCTGGGCACCGTGACGACCCCCTTGGGCGTGTCAGGCACCGCCGTGATGGTGCCACTGGGGGGAACCAATGAGACCCTGGAGCTCGTCATCGACCCCGCTACTGGTGCGCTTCTGGAGTGCGTGGCCTCAGCAGGAGGGACGCCGATGGCCACCGTCAGCTACGGACCACTTACGGTCTCCGGACCAAGTGGGTCGTGAGCTGACGCCGCGGGCGCCTCGGACGGAACTACAAGACCCGCATCGCCGGCAGGTCCGAGTCACTCGGGTTGGGGTGCGGGCGGTTCGAAGGGCGACGGCCCTTCGGCCGCCCACCACTGCTCGGTGATTTTTCGGTCTCAGCTCGAGCGGTTTCGATGTCCATCCCGGTCAGAATGGCGTTGCGCTCGGCGATGAGGTCGTTGGCCTCAGCGCGAAGGAGTTCGGCCTCGTCGATCAGCGTCTTGATGACCCAGTCGTTGACGAGGAACCAGTGGTTGGCCTGTGCGCGAACGACGTCGCGCAAGACGACATCCTCGTGGGTCTCGAGGTAGGCACGCGTCTCGGACTTCCAGTCGAAGTTCTCGTCGAGCATCGACGAGGAAGAGAGGACCACCGTGTGGGTCACCGACGTCGTCTGGCCCTGGTCCATCGTGAAGTGCGACCGGTGGCCTTGAACCAGGGTCAGGCGACCAGCGTGCTGGGAGTAGCGGCGCAAGTCCCTGACGATGTCGACCTCGACCGGGCCGCTCAGCTTGAGCCTCGTGAACTCGGCGTCAGCTTTGTCCTTGACCCCGCCGTGGCGCTCCAGCCGATGCGTCCAGGCGGCCTTGGCGCACTCGGCCACGGTGTAGGCGCTCGTGACGAAGTTGTGGAGGCGGCGGGAGAGCTCTGAGTTGTAGCGCTCGGCGACAATCGAGCGCTGGACGTTCTGGGTGAGCTCGTGACTGAGCCGCCAGTCACGTGAGGGTGCGTCGATGAGTGCGAGCAGCTCCATCTGGTTCCCGTTGAACACGTCGCGCAGGCAATCGATGAGGGCGGCCACATCTCGAGCGATGAGGTTGTAGGGGTGCTGGTAGATGCGCTGTCCGCATCACGTAGGGCGCGCAGGCTCTCCTGTTCAGCGCGCAGCTGCTCCCAGAACTCTGGGGACGGTCCCTGCGTTTCGGTGTGCTCGTTCAACGCTCCTCCTCGTTCACCTGACCGTGCTACGCACCGACATGAACGCCGGCGGCGTGCCCACACTCACACGATGCGCCGCACGGTAAGCCAAATCGTGACTCAGGACGCCTGAATCGTGTCGATCAACCGAAAAGGCACCTGAACGCCGAAACCTAGATGGTCACCTTCGTCACAACCGCGATTCACGAGGAGTTCCGCCGCACCGGTCGCCGGTAGCGCGTTCGTCGTAAGGCCTGGGGCATCCACCACTCGCACACCTCACCCGATGAAGATGAGAAGCGTGCGATCTCTGTGTCGGGAGAGAGGTCTCGGACTTCTGGTGCGGTCCGCCGCACCTCATCGAGTCTAAATCAGCGGTTTCAGGCCGTTTCCAGGCTCCATCAACCTAAAAGGCCCCTGAACGCCGAAACCTGATGAAGCAACGTATGTTCCCGGCGGTGCCCCCGGCAGGATTCGAACCTGCGCACATGGCTTCGGAGGCCAATGCTCTATCCCCTGAGCTACGAGGGCGCCACGTCAGCCTACCTCTCTTGTCCCGCTGCTCGACCGAGCGTCACTAGTGTTCGCGTATGGCCGAGCCAATCGACGTCTCACTCTTGCCAGATGGCGCGATACTGCTCGATGATGACGTCGTCGTTGGCGGCGTGTCGCTTCGCGCGCTCGCCGACGAATTCGCGACGCCCCTCTTCGTGTACGACGAGGGGACGCTGCGGGCACGTTGCGCGGAGGCGGCCGCGGCCTTTGACCCGGGTGTTGCCTTCGCGTCGAAGTCCTTTCTCTGTGCGACGATGGCTCGCCTCGCCCACGACGAGGGGCTGTACGTGGACGTCTCGACGGGGGGCGAGCTCGATATCGCGCTGCGCGCCGGGGTGCCGGGCTCGCGAATTGTGCTGCACGGAAACAACAAGTCAGTCGACGAGCTGGCGCGCGCGATCGAGGTCGGCGTGCATCGAGTGGTCGTCGACAACTTCGACGAGATCGGGCGTCTGGCGTCGCTCGTCGGTCGCCGAAGCCGCGTCGACTGTCTCGTGCGCGTCACGCCCGGTGTCGAAGCGCACACCCACGAGTTCATCCGAACTGGCCAAGAGGACTCCAAGTTCGGGTTCTCGATTGCCGCGGGCGACGCTCGGCGAGCGCTCGAACTGCTCAACGCGACGCCGGGCCTGCGTGTGCACGGCGTGCACTTTCACATCGGTTCCCAGATCTTCTAGCTCGACGGCTATCGCGAGGCGATG
>JAKBCI010000051.1:6274-8655 GCA_021807965.1 Actinomycetes bacterium | reverse complement strand
GAGGGAGTGGCGTTAGAGGGCCTGCTCGCTGTTCCGCGAGAAGGGGTCGCCCATCCCCTGGTGGTGGACATCCACGGCGGGCCGAGTCTCGCGTACCACCAGAGTTGGGACATGCTGTGGGCCGAGACCCTGTGCGGCGCCGGCTACGCCTTCTTCATGCCAAATCCCTTTGGCGGCCCCGGCAGAGGCGAGGCGTTTGCGCGGATGAACTTGTCCGATCCGGCGGGCGTTGAGTTCGATCAGATCGTGGCGGGCGTGGACCACCTCGCCGCGTTACACGTGATCGACGCCGGTCGAATCGCGGTTATGGGTGCGAGTTACGGCGGGTATCTGACCGCGTGGGCCGTCGCCCGCGGCGAGCGCTTTCGCGGCGGCATCGTTATCGCGGGTATCAGCAACCTACAGAGTTGCTGGGGTACGGCGAACAACCCACCATTCTTTGAGTTCCTGTGTGGCGGCCCGCCGCACGAGCAGGCGGACAAGTACGCCGAACGATCGCCAGTCACCGTCGCGTCTGGCGCATCCTTGCCCGCACTCATTCTTCACGGAGAACAGGATCAGTGCGTTCCCATCGGCCAAGCCCGCGAGCTGTTTACCACGCTGACGTCGTTCAATGTCGCTGCCGAACTGGTCGCGTACCCGGGCGAAGGACACCAGGTCCAATCGATCGACTTCAGACGTGACCAGCGCCGACGGATTCTGCACTTCCTTCGCGACATCATGTGACCGGCTCGACCTTCGTTGCAATGGCGCCACTCGCGCTCTTTCCCTTGCTCGAGCAGCACTTCGATCGCCTGGCCGGCACGCTGTCGGGCGGCGAGCAGCAGGTGCTCGCCATCGCCCGGGCGATGATGTCCAACCCGCGGATTCTCATGATCGACGAGCCCTCACTCGGGCTCGATCCCCAAAAGGTCGATATCGTCTACGACATGCTCGAAGAGGTAGCGGCGCTCGGCACGACGGTGCTGCTGGTCGAGCAGAACGTGGCGCTCGCGCTCGAGATCGCGTCGCGCGCCTACGTGCTCCAGCAGGGCAGCGTCGTGTTGTCGGGGCCCTCGGCGGCCCTGGCCGACGATTCGCGGCTGTCGGACGCCTACTTGGGCAAGGCGGGCGATGAGCGCCGCTGAGCCTCGGGCCGCGCGACCGGTTCCCTCCCCGTCGCGCCGAGGGGCGTCGTGAGCGCCGCCCGGCGAGGCTCGTCGATCCGCGAGATCCGCGCCGAGGAGAATCTTCGCTCCAAGGTCGAGGGCTCGCTCGCCGCGGCCATCATCTCGGGCGAGCTCGAACAGGGCGAGCTGGTGACCGTGCCCGCGCTCGCGGCCAAGTTCGCCGTCTCGGCGACGCCGGTGCGCGAGGCCATGCTCGACCTCGAAAAGCGCGGGTTCGTCGAGCCCGTGAAGAACAAGGGCTTTCGCGTCACCACGGTGAGCGAGCGCGACCTGCTCGAGATCGTCCAGCTGCGCACGTGGCTCGAGGCGCCGGCGATGCGCATCGTGGCCGAGCGCCTTCGCGGCGCGCGGATGGACGGCTACGAAGCGCTGGCCGATCGCATCGTGGCCGCCGCCGAGCACGGCGACTTCAAGGGCTACCTCGCGGCGGACACGTCGTTCCACCTGGGGCTGCTCGCCGTCACCGACAACCGGCGCTTGGTCGAGACCGACGCCGAGCTGCGCCGCCAGACTCGCATGGTCGGACTGGTCGCGATGCGCAACTCCGACGAGCTTCGCCGCTCGGCCCACGAGCACCACGAGTTGCTCGAGCTGTTCGCCAAGGGCGACGGCGCCGGCGCCGAAGCACTGATGGTCCACCACATCCGTCACGCCCGAGGCTGGTGGGCCGGCCGCGTCGAATCCGACGACGGTGCCGACTAGGGATCGATCGGCGGCGGGCGGTCTAACATGTAACATGTTATACGTGAGAAGCCTACGAGCATGAAAGCCCTTATAATTGGGGCTGGAATCATTGGTGCCGCGTGCGCTCGCTCACTGGCACGCCGAGGCGTCGACGTGGTAGTGCTGGACCGAGGCGCGGCCGTCAGTGCGACGTCATCGGCTGGCGAAGGAAACCTCTTGGTTAGCGACAAGGCGCCGGGCCCCGAACTGGCGCTCGCGACCTATTCATTGGAACTCTGGCGGAACCTCCCCGCGGCCCTCGCCGAGGAGCTTGACGGCTTCACCTCCATCGAGTTCGACCCGAAGGGTGGCCTCGTCGTGGCAACCAACGCCGACGAGTCGGCGGGACTGGCCCGACTCGCCGACGCGCAGCGCGCGGCCGGCGTGCGCGCGCAGAGCGTGAGCGTCGCTGAGGCTCTCGAGATTGAACCTCACTTGACACCGTCAATGACGTCGGCGATCTACTACCCAGACGACGCGCAGGTTCAG
>JAKBCI010000051.1:0-6264 GCA_021807965.1 Actinomycetes bacterium | reverse complement strand
CGCCGAAGCACTCCTCGCTTCGGCGCGAGCCGCCGGTGCGCGCGTGCTGGTCGACACGACGATAACGGGACCGCTGCGCGACGCCGCGGGCCGGCTCGAAGGCGTCACGACCAACCACGGGACCGTCGAGGCGGACCACGTGGTCGTCGCGGCCGGGCCCTGGTCGGGCGAGGTGGCGACTCAACTCGGCGGCACGCTCGACGTACGACCGCGAAAGGGCTGGCTACTCGTCACGACGCCGATGGCGCACCGCATCACCCACAAGGTCTATGACGCGAGCTACGTCGGCGCGGTGCAGTCCGATAGCGGTGCGCGCCAGGTCGCGACCGTGATCGAGTCAACGGCGTCGGGGACGGTGCTGATTGGCTCGTCACGCGAGGACGTGGGCTTTGACTCGAGCGTCGACGTCGCGGCCTGGGGGGCGATCGCGGCGCGGGCCGTGCGCCTGATGCCGACGCTGCGCGATACCTCCATCATGCGCGCCTACTGCGGGTTTCGCCCCTTTTCGCGCGATCACCTGCCGGTTATCGGGCCGGACCGCGACGTGGCTGGTCTGTGGTACGCCACGGGCCACGAGGGAGCAGGCATCGGTCTCGCACCCGCAACGGCGCAGCTCGTAACGGCGCTGCTACTCGGTGAGCCCGCCGCGATCGCGGTCGAGCCGTTTTCGAGTTTTCGCTCGACGCTCGCGAAGGTGGCCTAGGTGGTGGCTCGGCCCGTACCGTTCGCGACCGATCCGATCGGCCCGGGCGAGCCTACGCCGATCACGATTACGGTCAACGGCTCGTCGGTGACGGGCGTGCTTGGCCAGACCCTGGCCGGCGTGATGATCGCGGCCGACGTCCTCGCGTGGCGCACCACGCGCCGTCGCGGTCGCCCCCGGGGGGCCTTTTGTGGCATTGGGGTGTGCTTTGACTGCGTGGTCGACGTGAACGGGCAGCGTGACGTGCGGGCCTGTCAGCGCCGCGCCGCGTCGGGCGACGTCGTCGAGACGCCGACGTCGGCGGCATCGGGTGATCAATGACGCCCGACGTGCTCGTCATTGGGGCCGGCCCGGCGGGCCTGGCGGCCGCGCTCGCCGCACGCCGTGTCGGTGCCGTAGTCGTGCTGCTCGACGCCTCGGACTACGTGGGCGGCCAGTACTGGCGGCACCTGCCGGTGACGAGGCCAGCGCGCAACCAATCGGTGCTGCACCACGGCTGGTCCAACTTCTCCGCGATGCGCGATGAGCTCGAGAGCGACCCACGCTGTGAGATCGTGACGGGAGCTCACGTCGTGGCGATTGACGGCAGTGGCGTCCACGTGCTGGTCGGCGAGAGCGATGGGACCGGACGTGAGCGTCGCGTTATTCGCGCCGGGGCAGTCGTCCTCGCGACGGGCGCCTTCGACCGCGTGTTGCCGGTCCCTGGCTGGGACCTACCCGGCGTCTTTACCGCTGGCGGTGCCCAGGCGTTGGCCAAGGGCGAACGGGTGGTGGTTGGCGAGCGCGTGGTCGTTGCGGGAGCGGGGCCGTTTCTGTTGCCGGTGGCCGCATCGCTCTATCAGGCGGGTTGCCGCGTGCTCGGCGTTTACGAGGCCAGCCGCACGTCACGGCTGCTGCGCCACTGGCTCGCACGCCCGTGGGAGTTGCTGGGGACGCCGGACAAGGTGGGCGAGCTGGCCCGCTACGCGTCGGGCCAGCTGCGCGGTCGCGTGCCGTATCACGCGGGGCGTGCGGTAACGGCAATACACGGCGAGTCGCGCGTGACGGCAGTGACCGTTTCCGCGCTCGACTCATCGTGGAAGCCTCTCGTCGGTACTGAGCGCACGATCGAGGTTGACGCCGTATGCCTCGGACACGGCTTCACGCCGCGCCTCGAACTGGCGATCGCCGCGGGCTGTCGGTTAACGCGAGATCGCTTCGTCGAGGTCGACGCCGATCAGCGCACCAGCGTGGCCCCCTACTTCGCCGCCGGCGAGATCACCGGCATCGGCGGCGTCGATTTGGCGCTGGCCGAAGGCGCGATTGCCGGACACGTTGCGGCCGGGGGTGCGCCGACTGACGTCGTACTGCATCGCGCTCGCCGCGCTCGCAACGCGCTCGGCCGCTTCGCCGCACGGCTCGCCAGCGCCCACGCCATTGGTCCGAATTGGTCGACGTGGCTCGACCCATCGACGATCATCTGTCGCTGCGAGGAAGTCACGTTCGGCGACCTACTGAGCGTCTCGCGCGCGTCGCGCGCGACCGGTCTGCGCTCGCTCAAGCTGCTGTCGCGCGCGGGACTCGGCCCATGCCAAGGCCGCGTGTGCGGACGTACCGTCGAGTCCCTGCTCGAGGCGCGGGCACCCGGGGGACACCTGAGCGGGGACGCGACGATGGACCGTCGCCCGATCGCCACGCCGATCCGGCTGGGCGAGCTGGCGACGTGGTTCGATGGACCCGACTCTCCGGACGAATCACTTCGCTAGGCACACGATGAAAGGCACGACATGAATACTGAACCGTTCAATTTTCGGGGGGTCATCGTTGCGACGGCACTCGCGTTCAAGGAGGATCCCAGCGCGCCGGCCGGGCTCGCGGTCGACTACGACCGCTTTGGCGAGCATTGCGACTGGTTGATTTCGAGCGGCTGTCGAGGTGTGGGACCAAACGGATCGCTCGGCGAGTACTCGTCGCTCACCGACGAGGAGCGTCGCACGGTCATCCAGGTCGCCGTGGACGCGGTGGGTGGTCGTGGCCTGGTCATCGCGGGCGTGCACGGTGTTGGGTGGCACCAGGCCCGCCAGTGGACGCAGTTGGCCCAAGACGACGGCGCCGACGGCGTCTTGCTGCTGCCGCCAACCATCTACCGGGCCTCGGAGGCCGAGGTAATCGAGCACTTTACGCGCGTCGCCGACGTTGGGATGCCGATCATGGCGTATAACAACCCTTTTGACACGAAGGTTGATCTGGTTCCGTCGACGGTCGCGAAGCTGGCCGAGATACCCGAAGTTGTCGCCGTCAAGGAATTCTCCGGAGACGTCCGGCGCGTCATGGAGATTAAGGAGCTCTGCGACATCGACGTCGTGGCGGGAGCCGATGATCTGCTGTTCGAGTCGATCGTCGCCGGTGCCGTCGGCTGGTTCGCCGGCTACCCGAACGCGTTCCCGCGCGAGGCGGTTGAGATCTACGAGTTGGCGACGTCGGGTCGTCTTGCCGAGGCTCGCGAACTCTACGAGCATCTAGTCACCGTCTTTCGCTGGGACTCGCGCGTGGAGTTCGTTCAGGCGATCAAGCTGTCCATCGACATGGCTGGCCAGAGCTACGGCGGCCCAACCCGGCCCCCGCGCGGCCCGCTCAGCCCCGAGAACGAGGCGCGCGTGCGCGCCGACACCCAGCGCGCGCTCGACTACCTGGCCGCGCGAGCTACGAGCTAGGCCATGCGCGCGCAACGAGTTATCACCGCCGTGGATTCACACACCGAAGGTATGCCGACGCGGGTGGTCACCGGGGGGGTCGGCGTCATCCCCGGTGACACCATGAACGACAAACGGCTCTATTTCATCGAGCACCTCGACGACATCCGCAAGTTCTTGATGTACGAGCCGCGTGGCCACGGCGCGATGAGCGGGGCTATCATCCAGCCGTCGACGCGGTCCGACGCCGAGTGGGGCGTCGTCTACATCGAGGTGTCGGGCTGTCTGCCGATGTGCGGGCACGGGACGATTGGTCTGGCGACCGTGCTCGTGGAGACGGGGATGGTCGAGGCGGTCGAGCCAGTGACGACCATCCGCCTCGACACGCCGGCTGGGTTGGTGGTGGCGAGCGTTCGCGTTCGCGACGGCCACGCCGAGTCGGTCACCATCGAGAACGTGCCCTCCTTCGTCGTTCGACTCGACGCGACTATCGACGTCGCGGAACTCGGTGCGGTGCCCTACAGCCTCGCCTACGGGGGTAACTTCTACGCGATCGTCAACCTGGACGACGTGGGGCTGCCCTTCGACCGGACCCGACAGGACGAGATCGCCGCCGCCGGGCTCGCCATCATGGCCGCCATCAACGACGTCGCGCCGCCGCACCACCCCGAGGTGGCCGGCGTGGACTACTGCCACCACGTGGAGTTTCTCGCGCCGGGCTCGACTGTCCAGCACTCTCGTCACGCGATGGCGATCTACCCGGGGTGGTTTGACCGTTCGCCGTGCGGAACCGGGACCTCGGCGCGGATGGCCGAGCTCTGGGCACGCGGCGAGCTCGCGCTGCACCAGGACTTCATCAATGAATCATTCATCGGCACGCGCTTTGTCGGTCGACTGATTGGCGAGACCTCAGTCGGCGATACGCCTGCGGTGATCGCCACGATCACCGGGCGTGCGTGGGTCACCGGACTGGCCCAGTATCTCTATGATCCGAGTGATCCCTTTCCGGCCGGATTCGAGTTCTAGGTGGAGACCCCGAACACCATCGCTGATTCGACGTCCGTCGATCTCGTTCGCTGCGCCGCGGACGCGGTGGCAGCGTTTATCGAGTGGTCCGCGCTGGCGGCACGAACGCGCGCGGGCGCGCTCGTGGTCGTCGCCGACGCGCTCGAGGGCGCGGCCGATGAGCTCGTCACCCTCGCCGAAGCTGAAACGGGCCTCGCCGAGGCCCGCCTACGCGGCGAGTTGAAGCGAACGGCGGTGCAGCTTCGACTCTTCGCTGACGTGATTGTTGACGGCGACTACCTCGACGTACGCATTGATCAAGCCGATCCAACGTTCGCGCTCGGCGCGCGACCGGATCTGCGGCGCACGCTCGTACCGATGGGTCCAGTCCTCAACTTTGCCGCGAGCAACTTCCCGTTCGCGTTTTCCGTGGCCGGCGGTGACACCGCCTCGGCGCTCGCGGCCGGCTGCTCGGTGATTGTGAAGGCCCACCCGGGCCACCCCGAACTGTCGCGTCGCACCGCCCAGGTCGTCCGGGTGGCGCTCGAACGCTCGGGTGCGCCGGCCGACGTCCTGCAGGTGGTCTTTGGCCAGGCGGCGGGCGTCACGCTCTTGGCAGACGCCCGCGTGCGCGCCGGTGCCTTCACGGGGTCGCTGCACGCGGGACGGCTGCTCGCCGACATCGCCGCGAATCGCCCGGATCCGATTCCGTTCTACGGCGAGCTCGGAAGCGTCAATCCTCAGTTCGTGACTCGCGCCAGACTCGCCGACGATCCGCGGTCGCTCGCCGAGGGATACGTGGGCAGCGTTTCGCTGTCCGCGGGTCAGTTCTGCACGAAGCCGGGCTTCTTGTTCGTGACCGATGTAGCGAGCGTGGCCGTGCCGATCGCGGCCGCCGCCGCGCTGGTACCGGAACACCGGATGCTCAATCCACGTATCGCCGCGTCCTATCGCGCGCGGCGCGACGCGGTACTCGAGACCCCCGGCGTCAGCGTTATCGCGCCGGGGAACGTCCGCGTCGACGCCGACGGCCAGGGTTGGGTGACCCCCACCATCGTGTCAGTGTCGCTCGAGACACTCGAAACGGCCGGTGGGCGACTGCTCGACGAGTCCTTTGGGCCGCTCTCGGTGGTCGTTGTCTACGAGCGTGAGTCCGACCTGCCCGACGCCGCTCGCCGTCTCTTTCCGGGCAAT
Source organism: Actinomycetes bacterium (assembly GCA_021807965.1). Next base: position 690 of record JAKBCI010000051.1, on the reverse strand, counting down.
CTCACCGGCGGTGTGCACGCGCTCGTCGACGAGGCGACCCCGGCGCTGGCGTCGCTCATCGACGTGCTGGCGGCCGTGTCGGGTCGCGTCCTCTTCAACGGCTGGCCGACGGGCGTCGCGGTCACGCCGGCGATGCAGCACGGCGGGCCGTGGCCGGCGACGACCAACGACACTGGTACCTCAGTGGGCACGGCCGCTATTCACCGCTTCCTTCGCGCGGTGAGCTATCAGAACGTGCCCGCGCATCTGCTGCCGCTCGCACTGCGCGACGACAATCCACTCGGCGTGGCTCAGCGCATCTCGCCCCCCGGTGAGTCGATGACCTGGGGCGCTCGAGCGTCGAGCGACGACTGAACCTAGGTGTGCCCGTGTACTCGGTGGGGCTCGTACGGCGCCTCGAGCCACGCCCGCTCGTCGTCGGTTAGCTCGAGGCTGGTTGACTGGATCGCGTCAACGACGTGCTGGGGACGCGTCGCCCCGATGATCGGAACGACGACGGTCGGGTGATGCGCGATCCACGAAAGCGCCACGCGCGCAGGGGAGACGCCACGGCGTGTGGCGACCCTCGCGAGCCGGTCGATCACTGTTGCGTCGCTCGGATGCTCGTAACGACCATCGGGAAAGGTATCGCTCTGGGCCCGCGGGGTGAGCGCGGTTGCGCGGGTACCCGCGAGCAGTCCACGGGCCAAG
>JAKBCI010000050.1 GCA_021807965.1 Actinomycetes bacterium | reverse complement strand
CTACGGCAACGACCATTCCGAGCTTCTCTCACTCCGGTTCGAACGTCAACACTGTCTCGACCCCGGGCACGTACGACGCGCTCTTGACCCAGCCCTGGACGGTCGACTTCACCACGTCAGCCGCCGTCGTCGGCCCACCGAGAACGTACGGTGGGGGGCTGCTCGCCGGCGACACCGTGTCGGTCAGTTTCCCATCGGGCTTCACGCTGCCAGCTGGTTCGACGACCATCACCTTGAACAGCGGGTTCAGCAGCTGTAGCGCGACGGGCGTGGCCAGTAGCCAGACTGAGGTCATTACGCTCGCGGGAGCAAGCTGCTCGTTGGCGAGCAGCACGGCGGCGTCATTGACCATTCCGGGCGTGACGAATCCGGCGGCTGCCTCCTACACGATCGACGTGGTCACCTCTGAAGACCCCAACACTGTGTCGGGTACGACGACGACCAGTGCGACCGTCGGCCAGGCTGGATCAAGAGTGTCCGGCGTGTCGTTCACGGCGCAGTCTTACGCCGGCAACGCGACGACGCCCTGGACCGTTGACTTCACGCCGTCCTCGGCGGGCGGACTCACCCAGGGCAACACGATCACCGTGACCATGCCGTCCGCCTTCACGTTGGCGGCGCCCACCCTCGTCACCTTCGGCCAGGGCTTCTCCGGATGCAACGCGACGAACTTCACCCCGAGCGCTACGACGCTCACGATCACGCTGCCCCTCGGGTGCGCGCTCGGTGGCGGCGTGCCGGGGAGTGTTGTCTTTGTCGTGATGAACCCGCCCGCGACTGCCGCGAGTTCCCTCACCGCGTCCCAGTACACGATCTACACGTCACGGGACCCGATCGTCGTCTCCCCGACGTCGGTCTCGGTGATAACTGGCTCGGGCAACACGGTGGGCGGCGTCACGTTCGCCCCGACCCTGGACGTCGCGAACCAGACGACCACGTGGGCCGTCTCGTTCCAGACGTCCTCGTCGGGTGCCCTGAAGGCCGGCGACACGATCACCGCGGTCTTCCCGTACGCGTTCAACCTCACCAACCCAGCGATCTCGAACGTCACGGGCTTTGGTGGCGCTACGTGCACGGCGCCGTCGACGAGCGCGTCCAGTCCGACCGCGATGGGCATGGCGGTCGTCGTCACCGTGCCGGCCAACTGCTCGGTGGCTACGAGCTCAACGGTCTCCTTCGACGTCGCGGTCACCAATCCCCCCGTCACCGACGCGTACTTCCCCGGTCAGTTCAGCGCGTCAACGTCTGAGGACCCAACGCCGGCCAGTCCGACGAACGTCGCGGCGCTCGTGGCCTCGGGCTCGAGCGTAAGCAACGTGACGTTCGTGGGCAGTTCGCTGACGGGAAACACGGCCGCCACGTGGACGGTTGGCTTCACGACGTCGGCCGTCGGGGCTCCGCCGGCCTACGGCGGGGCACTCGAGCCCGGCGACACGATCACCGTCGACTTCCCGAGCGGCACCGGCATCAGCGCGTCGCCGGCGGTCACGCTCGCTACTGGCTTCACCGGGTCGTGCACCAATCCAATGGCGACCGCGGCCGGAACCGTCGTGACGATCACGGTGCCGGGGGGCTGCTCCCTTGGCGCCAATACGGGGGCCACCCTGACGCTGAACGTCACCAACCCGCCGACGGGGACGCTGAGCGGCTTCGCGGTGAAGACGTCCGAGGACCCGACCCCGGTGGCGGCGACAAGTGCGCCGAGTTCCACCTCCTCGTCGGGCACGTCGGTCTCGGCGGTCTCGTTCCGGGCCCTCACCTACGCGGGCAACCAGACGACGACCTGGACCGTCGGCTTCACGCCGTCACTGCCCGCCAGCCTCGCCGGCGGTGACACCATCACGATGACGTTCCCCACTGGCTTCATCCTCGCCTCGCCGACGTCGGTCGAGTTCGCGAGCGGCTTCACCGGTGGCCTCGCCTGCGCGACGCAGTCGGTGACCCCGGCCGGCGAGACGTTGACCGTGACGGTACCGACGGGCTGCGCCCTGACGGGCGGACAGCACGGCACGGTCACGGTGCTGCTCACCAACCCGCCCGTGACCGACCTGTACAGCGCGGTCCAGTTCGCCGTAGAGACGTCGGTTGACTCCGCGAGCCCGGTGTCGCCCGGTACGGTGTCGCCCCTCGTACCGTCGGGTACCGCCGTGTCGAACGTATTTACGGCTGCTTTCCCGTCGCAGGTCGCGAATCAACCTGCGGCGTGGTACGTTCAATTTACGACGTCATCGCCGTCGGTGCCCGTTCCGCCCTACGGCGGCGCGCTCGAGCCCGGCGACACGGTCACGGTGACGTTCCCTGAAGGGTTCGTGCTACCGCCTGGAGCGACGCTGGTGAACGTCGTACCCGGCAGTGGATTTACCGGCTTGGGATGCTCGAGCCTCTCGAGCGGTGTGGTGAACGGGCAGAGCGTCGTTGCAACGCTGCCCGCTTTGTGCAGCCTTCCCGCGGGCGCGGCCGGCGAGTTGTCTGTTGAAGTTGATCGAAACCCGCCGGCGACGGCCACGTTCGCGCCTTACGTAATGACGGTCGCGACGTCGGAGGACCCCGGCGCAGGTGCGGTAGCGATTCCCTCAAGCACGCCGTCGGGCTCGGGTCCGGTTACCGGGGTCACCTTTGCAGGCGCTACTAACTACGCCAACGCGACCGAGAACTGGACGGTCGGTTTCACCCCGACGAACAGCGGCTCGCTCTACAACGGCGACACGGTCACCATCACTTTCCCCTCGCCGTTCCAGGTCTCGCCGAGCGCGAGCGTGGTCAGCCTCACTGGATTCGCGGCGTCGTGCTCCGGCGTGGCGCACGCGAGCGGTCAGACGATTACTATGACGATCTTTGGGCCAAGTACCTGTGACTTGATGGGCGCGAGCGGCGGCTCGATCACCCTGAGCGGCATCACCAACCCGCTCGCGGGCTCGTACCCGGGTTCGGGCTTCACCGTGACGACGTCGGAAGATCCGTCGCCCACTGGCTCACCCGCGAGCAACGTCATTATCAAGCCGACGGGAACAATCGTCTCGGACGTGAACTACAGCGCGGGCACCTACGCCGGCAACCAGACAACGAACTGGACCGTCGGCTTCGTCGCCTCGGCGAGCGGGACGCCGCCCTCGACCGGCGGCGCGCTGCGCGCCGGTGACGTTGTCACGGCCACGTTCCCGATCGGCGACTTCCAGATCGCGACGTACCCGACGATCAACTTCACGTCGGGCTTCGTCGGCTGCGTGCCGACGCTCGGCGCCTACGACGCCGCCACCGGCGCGCTGACGGTGACGCTGCCGTCGGGCTGCTCGCTCGGCTACGGCATCCAGGCGGGCCTGAGCGTTCAGGCCATCAACCCGCCCGTGACGACGACGTACCAGCCGACGCAATTCACGGTCGTGACGACCGAAGACCCGACGACGCCCGTCTCGCCGCTAGCCGTGCACCCGATCGTGCCGTCGGGTTCTTCGGTGACTGGCGCAAGCTTTGCCGCGTCGACCTACCTCGGCAACCAAACCGCCACCTGGACGGTGCAGTTCAGCGCCTCGACGGTCGGCGCGCAGCCGCCCTTCGGGGGCGAGCTCGTGCCCGGTGACACGGTGACGGTGACGTTCCCGTCCACCTTTACCGCACTGGCGGGCCCAACGTTGAAGGTGGGCAACACGTCGTGCACGTTGGTCCCGGGAGACATCTCGATTGCCGGGAGTCAAGTAACCCTGACCCTGCCCGCGGGCTGCACCCTCGCGACTGGTCAGCAGGCGACGGTCACGATCTCGGTCGTGAACCCGCCGGTCACCGAGCAGCCGGGCGCGGGGGCCTACGCGGTCTTCACCTCGGAGGATCCGATTGCCGCATCGGTGAGCGCCCAACCCCTCACCTCCAGCGGATCGGTGATGGCGGGGACCCTCGTCGCGACGAACACGCGCGCCAACCAGACGGCGCCGTGGACCTTTAGCTTCGCTACGAGCTCGACGGGCAGTCTCGTCGCGAGCGACACGATCACGGCCGTCTTCCCGGCGACTCTGGTGGCGTCGGCCTCGCCGGCGGTGACCCTGACTGGTTTTGGTGGGTCCTGCGTGATCCCCGCGAGTGACGTGATGGTCACCAGTTCCTACAACGGCTCCCCGGCGACCGTGGTCACGGTCACCCTGCCCGCGAACTGCGCCTACGGCTCACCTGGCGTGGCGGGCACCGGCGGGTCGATCGCGATCACCCTCACCAACCCGCCGTACCCGGTCTACGCCGCGTCGCCCTACGCGGCGAGCGGGTTCTACCTGTTCACCTCGGAGAACCCGGGACCGGCCCACCCGTCGAGCGTCTCGACGCTCATTCGCTCGGGCACCGCGGCCCAGAGCGTCGCCTTTAGCGCCCTGAACTACGGCGGCAACCAGACGACGACCTGGAGCGCAAGCTTTACGACCGAGAACGCGTCGCCGGTGGTCGGCGGACTGCAGCCCGGCGACACCATCACCGTCACCTTCCCGACGATGACGCCCTCGCCGTTCATCTTGGGTCCGGCCTCGGCCGTCTCGCTGACCGGCTTTGGCGCGACCTGTGCGCTGAGCAGCACGGACGTCGTGATCAGTGGCATGGTCGTCACGGTCACGCTGCCCGCCGGCTGCTCACTCGCCAACGGCGCGACGGGCAGCGTGAACGTCGTCGCGACCAACCCGCCGGTCACCGAGCAGCCGCTCGCGAGCGCCTTCTCGCTCTACACGAGTGAAGAGGCGACCCCAGTCTCGCCGAGCTCGGTCGACGGGTCCGCGACGGCGCCGCTCGTGCCCGGGGGCGTCTCGCCCTCGTCGGTGACCTTCGTGGGCTACTCGAACTCGTCCAACACGGCGACGCTGTGGACCCTCGGCTTCACCTCGTCGCCGACGGGCCAGCTCGTCGCCTCGGACTGGGTGAAGGCGGTCTTCGCGCCAGGCTTCGTGATCGCGAACCCGACGACGGTCACCTTCACGACCGGCTTCGTCGGCTGCACGACCGCGAGCGCGTCCTTCACGTCGAATACGCTCTACTTCACCCTGCCCGCCGGCTGCTCGCTGCCCGCCTCGACAATCGCGAGCTTCACCGTGACCGCGACCAACCCGATCATCCCGGGCCAGTACCCGGCGACGGACTTCTCGATCGCGACGTCGGAGAACCCGACGGCGACGAACCCGACCTCGGTCGTGGTGGTCGGCGGGATCTCGTCGTCGACCGGCGGCGGCTCGGGTCCGGGTACCGGTACCGGCACCGGCACCGGCACGACGACCTCGGGCACCGGCACGACCTCGACGCCGGCGCCGCCGCCCTCGGGGATCGCGCCGAGTGACCTCGGCACGCCCCAGTCGACGGTGGTGGGCACCACGGCGACCTCGGTCCTGCTCGTCTCGGGCGCCTCGATCTTCGAGTTGACCGTGCCGGCGAGCTCGCTGCCGGCGGGCACGACGGTGAGCCTCTACCCGGTCACGACCACCACGTCGCTCAAGTCCCAGGTTCCCGCCGGTGGCTCGTTCATCGTGGCGCTCGCGATCTCCTGGCAGACGGCCGGTGGCGCGACCCCGGCGTCGGCGGTGCCGCTCACCTTGACGGTGAGCGACCCGAGCATCGTCACCGGTGACGTCGTCTACGTGGTCACGGCGAACGGCCTGACCGGCGTCGGCGTCGCCACGTCGAACGACTCGGTGACGATCAACTTCAGCAACGACCCCGTCTTCGTCGTCGCCACCGCGAGCCCGCTCGTCCAGTCGGCGCTGTCGGTCGCCCCGGCCAGCGCCTACGTCGGTCAGTCCGTGACGATGACGAGCGCCGGCGGCTCGGGCTCGGGCGCGGTGACCTTCGCCGTGACCGGCGGCACGGCCACGGGCTGCTCGATCAGCGCCTCGACGCTCACCGCGTCGGGCGCGGGCACCTGCGTGGTGGTCGCGACCAAGGCCGCCGACGCCACCTACGCCTCGACGAGCTCGGCGCCGACGACCTTCACCTTCAAGGCGCGCGTCGTCGCCCACCCGATCCCGGCGGTGCTGACCCTGCACTTCGCGAACGCGAACCGGGTTCTCACGCCGGCGATGCGCGCGGCGCTCGCCGCGCTCGCGCACCGGCTGGTCCGCGGCGCCTCGGTCACGATCCAGGGCTTCGCCTTCCACAACGCGGCGCTCGCTCGGGCCCGCGCGCTCGCCGCGCGAGCCTTCTTGCTCAGTCGGGTGAGCGTCCACGTGACGCTGCGCGTCGTGACGAGCGCTCGCGCCACCTTCGCGCGGGTCATCACGACGAGACAGTAAGTCGGAACCGCCGGTCGCCCGTTGGGCGGCCGGCGGCACCGATACCATGGGCCGGTGGAGCCGGTCGACGTTGTCGTGGTGGGCGCCGGTCTCGCGGGGCTGCGCGCGGCCCAGGTGCTCGAGGGCGCCGGTCAGTCGGTTCGCCTGTTCGACGCCGCGCCCGAGGTCGGCGGACGCCTGGCCTCGCGAGTGCTCGACGGCTACGTGCTCGACGTGGGTTTCCAGGTGGTCAACGCCGCCTACCCCGAGCTCGTCGCGACGGGCGTTGGCGTCGATCTCGACCACCGACGCTTCGAGTCGGCGCTGCGCTACGTCGGTCCCGGCGGCTTCGACGTGGTCGATCCTCGGGTGGACCTGCGAGCGGCACTCGCGGGACTGAGCGCGAGTCGCCAGTCTCGCCTCGACCTCGCGCGATTCGCGGGTCTGCTCGCCGCGTGCGCGTGGCGCCCCGCGTCCTCGATTCGACGCGGCGGGGATCGTTCGAGCGCCGAGGCGCTCGAACGGCGTGGCATCTCCGCGGCGTTCGTCGCCGACGTGGTTCAACCGTTCCTGCGCGGCACGTTGCTCGACGATGAGCTCGTGACGTCGTGGCGCTACGTGCAGTTCGTGTTGCGCAGCTTCGTGCGTGGTTGCCCCGGCACGTACCCGACGGGGGTGGTCGCCCTGCCGCGCGCGTTGGCGTCGCGACTGCGCGCAACGATCGTGCACCTCGGTGAGCCGGTTCGAGCCGTTCGGGCCGATCGGGTCGCGACCGACGTCGCGACGTATCCGTGTCGCCACGTGCTCGTGGCGACCGATCCCTGGCGAGCTCGAGAGCTGGTCGGGGTGGCGCCGGTGCCGTCGCGCGCCCAGACTTCGTGGTGGTTCGACGCTCCCGCGGTCCACGGTGGCGGCCGGCTGCGGCTCGATCTCGAGCGACGGTTTCTCACGAGCGCGCTCGACGTCGCCGCGGTCGCATCCGAACGAGCGCCCCGCGGGCGATCGCTTCTCGTAGCCGCGGCGAACGGTGAACACGGCGGCGACGCGGACGGCGCCGTTCGCGACGACGTGGCGCGCCTCTACGATCTCGATCGCGCTGACGTCACCCTTCTGGAGCGCACGGTCGTCGCGCGGGCACTGGCGGCCGCACCGGCGCCCCTCTCGCTGTCGAGGCCGTCGTGCTGGGGCGACGTGTTCGTCGCGGGGGACTACTGCCAGACCCCGTCCATTCAGGGGGCGCTCGTGAGCGGTCGACGCGCCGCCACGGCGCTTCTCCAGTCGCACGGTGTCAGTCCCATACCCGAATAACATTTAGAAATGTGATACAGGGCGGTCGCCGTGTGCATGTGACTGACCAGTTCTAGTCTCGGTCCGTGCAACTACCAGCCCGTCGTCTCGATTCACGCTCGCTCACCAAGCAGCGCGTGTCGCTCACCAAGCAGCACATCGTCGAGGTCGCGGCGCAACTGGTTCGCGAGGTCGACAGCGTCGCCTTTCGCGTTGCTGATCTCTCGGAACGTGCGAGCGTGGGTATTCCGACGATCTACTACCACTTCGCGTCACGTGAGCAGGTGATCGCCGAGGCGCAGCTGGCCAACTACTTCGCGATGACCGCCGAACTGCCGACGTTCTTTAACCGGGCGTGCGCCGCGATCGCCGCGCGTGACGAGGCCGGATTCCGCGCGGCGCTGCACGACGACGTCGAGGCCGCGTGGCGACTCGGCGGCTTCGACACCCAGATCGGCATCATGCGGATGCTCATCGACATCTGGGCGGACGCGCAAACGCGGCGCGCGTTTCTCGACATGCTCGATGGGCAGTACGCCCGGTGGGTGGCGGTGATGTCCGACGCCCAGGCGCTCGGCTGGATCGACGACGCGGCCGACGCCGGGATGCTCGTCTCGTTCTTCTGGGCCGCGTCCGTTGGTCAGGCGGCGATCCCCTCGCGCACGGGGATCAACGTCACGCCCGAGACGATCGCCGACTTCTGCCTTCGCGTGGTCGCGGGCGCACGTGACGCCCACTGAATCGCGACTAGCCCAGTGACGGGTCGACCGCGAACTCGTCTTCGGTCGCCTCGACGGCCACGTGGGGAACGACGCGGTCGAGCCACCGCGGCATCCACCAGTTAGCCCGTCCGATGAAGTGCATCAGGCTGGGCACGAGCACGGTGCGCAGGATGAAGGCGTCCATCAGGACCGCGCCGCCGAGGCCCACGCCGAACTCCGCGATGATGCGCTGGCCGCCGAAGGCGAAGGAGAGAAAGACCGAGATCATGATCAACGCGGCCGCGGTGATCACGCGCCCGGTGTTGGCCTGACCCCGGATGATGGCCTCCTCGTTGTCATTGGTGTTCAGCCACTCCTCGTGCATGCGCGAGACGAGAAAGACCTGGTAGTCCATCGAGAGGCCGAAGAGGATCGCGATCATGATGATCGGCAGGAACGACTCGACCGGCCCGGTGCCCGCGCGAATCAGCGAGGAGCCCCAGCCCCACTGGAAGACCGCCACG